>JALFGP010000105.1 GCA_022777205.1 Rikenellaceae bacterium | reverse complement strand
ATTTTTAGAACACCCCTATAGTGTAGAGTTGAAACGGAGTGACATCAAACCCTACACAAAAGAAAAGTTCGTAGTACGCAGTGCCGCAAATTCAACCTCTGCAACAAGGCGAATGTATCTATATTATAGAAGTTGAACCGGGGACACAAGGCAAGATTTGCACGCCCAGTCCTTTTCTCTAATCAAACAAAAAGAACTCCGCATCGGGAGTTCTTCGTGGTGCCCCTTGACTATCTTTTGGTACTATTCTTAAATGAACCCTGGAAGAAGTTCAATGCCACAGGAAGCTCAGGAATTGTCACTTTCACCGGCACGCCAATCTACGGTTCCTTTGGATATTAAACACATTGATTATGTATCAGAGATTTCTCAATAACGAAGATTACATGAGCCAGATTTCGGACGAGCTATTCAACCAGCTCATCCGGGGCCAGCAGATACGTGTAAACCAGGCAGAGGAAGCCGCAGAAGCCTCCATCGTGGAATATCTTACCGATAACTATGAAGTGGAGAAAGCACTGGAAGTGGGCAAGAACTTGAGAGATTACAACCCCAGGATTACTTATCCGGTAGGCGTACATTTCTATCACGAGGGTAAGATTGTAGAGGCTATGCGCTCCATCAACGGCATCAAGGCGCCGGCCACAGTGGAGTATTGGCGCGAGTGCGAGGACGTGGATAAAATAGACCGAGAGACAATAATGGCCTACTCCCAGCTCCTCAACTACCATCCCGGCGACCTCGTGTATTTCTCAGGTTCGGTTTACGAGTGCTTGGAACACAATGGATTTGATTATGCGGACATTCGCATACCCGGCATCAACGCATGGGAACAGGTCGAGACTTCTCCCTGGGAGCCCAACGTAGAATATGAACCGTGGGCCGTAGTCGAATGGGACGGCCAGTTCTTCGCGCTTCTCAACACGGACGAGATAGACCTGACCGTAAACCCTATGGAGTCCGACAACTGGGGACTCATCGGGGAATACGACCCGGAATATGCCTACGAGTTCAAGGACACCGAGTATGTGGTATTTGGCAGCAAGGTTTGGATTCCAACCATGCTGCCGACTGCTGACACGCTTAAAGAGGGGTATAACTTCCGTTACCATGACCCCCGCAATCCCAATATCAAGAAACACATGATTAAGATTGCGTTATACGAGCTGCACAAGCTCATATCGCCAAACAACGTCAGTACGGCCCGTATAACGGACTACGGGGCGACGATGCAGTGGCTACATGATGCCAACCGATGCAAAATCAATCCCCAGATACAGCGTAAGCTGGATGAGGAAAAGAAACCGGTCAGCGAAATTGCGATGGCTACATTCCAACGCGATTACGACCCATACAAAAATCCGTGGCAGATATAGTGCGACCGCCCGGAACAACCCCGACAAGGTGCGAACCCCAGCCATTACGGTTGGGGTTCGTTTTATATGCTCAAATGCACATTCCTTACACACCGGCAGCATCTGTAAAAATACGGCGAAACATGTCTATATTATCTGCCGTATTACCATGATAATAATAGCGATGAATCGTTTCGGGATTGACTCCGGCCATGATTGCTACATAGGCCAGAGGAAGCCCGCCATTAACAGCGGTTGAAATCGCGGTATGTCTGAATACGTAAGCGTGTAGGTTAAAATCTAATTCCAAATCGTTCCCCAAAGCCTTTAACCACTTGTTTAGATTCTCTCTAAATCGTATGCTCAGATAGTCTTTAGTCTTGTATTCTTTTGCCGACTCTCGCGATAATACAGGGAAAATATATTTGCTATTTGACTTGTTTTTATATTTGTCTATCAAAGCAGACACAGAAGGATGGATTGGTATCTCAACCAATTTGCATGTCTTTTTGCGACGTAAAGTCAAAGTATTACGTTTGGATATATTTCTATACTCCAGTTTAATCACATCACATGGGGCGAGAAATGTGTAAAACATGAATTTGCAAAAATCATAATAAAGCTCGACTTCTTTCCGGTTTTTGTATGTCGGAGTAATCTCGTTGACATCCATATTCAAGAAAAGTTTCAGCTTATGTTCATTTAGGATATTCGGAATAGAAATTCCCTCCATGTATTTGTCTGGATTGTAGTGCTGAAATTTGAATCCGCCAATTTGTTTTAGGGAGAATTGTACGTTCTGATCCATGTCAGCTTTGCCAAGTAAGGCTCTAAAACCTTTTGATATGCCTCGATAATTCTTGTACTTTGCAAATATCTGTGCCATTCTCAAGCATAAATCAAAGTCTATTGATTGGAAAGTCATGCTTGAGAAATCTGGAATTGTCTTACAACACCTTTGTAGGAGTTTCCTGTAAAACATGAAGTTATTTCCCGGCTTGCTCCTCTCGCGTTCAATGACAACCTTCAGATATTCTTCAACCGAATTTCTATATGGTTTCTGGGATGACGCCACCACAATGGCACTACTACCAGTTTTATAGAATGATGCTATTTGACGAGCTGTTAGTTCTGGGTAATTGGTTATAAGTTTCTTGTAAATCTCCTTAAACCTTTCAAGTTGTGCGTTGTTCTCAATGTAACAATAGTTCGTTGAATTTTGGCTAATCACGCAGCGTCCGAGACGCCATAAAATAGGAGTTCTTTGAAATCGTTGGTATTTAATAGCCTCTGTGGGCGCTTTCCAGACATGCGAATAAATCTCTGTATCATATCCGCATTATGAATCAGCGTCTTTACATTAGAGACAGAAAGATGCATGCCGCTGCTCCGGGAAAAAACCTCGCCACGTTGATAGAGGAGAGTGACATGTTGAACGCAAAGTCCGGTGATTCCCTCTTCCGTGATTGGCAATGGGTGAGCCCGGTAAACTGCTTTGCATCGCGGTAAAGATACTCAATCTGGAATCGGCTTCGGTAGATGTCCATGATGTCCTTGGCAGACATTGAAGTTTCAGTAGAGAAGAACACCTTCCTTTCCTGAGTCTTCTTGCCAGGCTCGAGGCAGTCAACAATGACCACCTTGACCTTGCGCTTGAGACCCACCGACCAGACAACCGAAGAATAGAGTGTTACCAACTTGTCATCCGAGGTGATGTCTTCACTCACAAACACATTCATGTCGAGATTCCTAATGTCCACCCTGTCACCATACACCTTAGGTCTTCCACGCTTGCCAGTCTTTGGACCATCATAAAGATAACGCAGTCTTACATCACTCCTGAATCTGCTTATAATATTGAATCCCAAATCAATGAGACCATCCACAAAAGGTTTCTTTGAGAAATAGGCATCAGCAACTATCGTCTTGCAGACCTCCAAAAGTGCATCCTTCTGAGAGGCAATAACCTTGAGATACCATGCCAGAAGAGAATTTGGATTATCCATTCCCGCAAGGTACTTGGGAGGACGACCTTTGGACACGATGTCCACCGTCTGCACAGCCCTAAGATGTACGGCATCACGATCATCCGCATCAACAAGCGCTATGCCCAGAATCTCAAGTCCCCATTTCGCAGCAGATTCGCATCCACTCCAGAAGTATCCCGTGCCGGGAGTGTGCTTTCCCGACTTGGGAATGTAGCTCGGATCGATGGCGATGGCAATCCTGTGCCGGAGTTTCTCCCTGCAGAACGCAAGGTTATATCTCACCCAGTCAAACTTCTTTTGGAAGTTCTGTCTGAAACGGCTCTCACTGCAGTCGCTGAACAGTGCCATTTGTGTGAAATTCTTACGTTTCGTCATGCTTAGGAAAAGAATTGAAGTAGTGACGAAGAAAGTTTTGAAACTCTTGTGTAACTTTGCAGTGCCATTAAGGGCATCATTGATGATCTTGGTGAGCTGGTCAAGTGGCCGAATTTCCATTAGCAAATTGGTTTGTGTGACAACTGCTAATTTACTAATTATTAGCTACTTGACCAAATTTCAAAACTCTTGTTCTCGGTTTCTTAGGCTATTATTCCCATTTATTTTAAGAATCGTTGTTTATGGTTGTCTGACAGGTGCACAAGTTCCTATCAGAGGTGCTATATATGACGTAACATATTATAAATGAATCTATAAACTGAAAATTAACGAAGTATTGAATGTAAGAAGGACAACGATAATTGAATTTTTCTTTGTTGGAATCCCAGTATTTTATATCCGGATTGCCAATTAGAAGACTATGTACTTTCTTGTAATACCTTTCTTTTCCCTCGCTGATTCTAAGAACAAGAGAACCACTTCTGATGATAAATTTTAGTCGA
>JALFGP010000097.1 GCA_022777205.1 Rikenellaceae bacterium | reverse complement strand
GTATCTATGATGAAGGACCTCAGGACGTTATCTCTCTTTTCATTGAGCAGGTCAACTATGTACTTATTTTTCACTGATGTCATTTTCAACTTGAGCAGGCTGAGTTTGTCGTCATTAGGAAGACTCACCTTCACATCCAGGCTGTCGTTCCAGAAACCATTGATATCCCGAAACTTGCGGTGCGGAACGTGCATCTTGTATTCATAACCCTGCAAATATTTCAAACGCGGACGCAAGGTGAATTTTCTGAGATTCAGACTGTCCTTTTCAATATCGAACTGTTCCACCTTCTCCTGTTGCTTTGGATTGACGGATTTGAACACGATGGAATCGAAAGCCTCTGTGACTATAGGATATTTGAACTCGAACTGGAAACCGTACTGCTCTATGTTCTCAGGCTTGGCATCCACAGTGAACACGCATAGCGTATCTTCCTTCTTGATGTCCTTGCGGGACGACTTCCGGGCTGCATTTGCGTTCTTGCGAGGCATAGTCAACTTCACAACCTCCGTAAAATCCGAAAGGAAGCCTGTGGTGTCAGTCTTCATATACTTTACGTTCAAAAAGAGTGTGTCAGGTTGCTTACGCGGGTCGTTCACCCAGATTTCGAGACTGTCCTGACGTATGTTGAACTGGGTGATGAGCTTTTCCGGAGGCACACCGTCAATCCAGATGGAATCAATCTGGGCATATGGAGCCATAAAAGTGATGTAGGCAGTCCTTTCCCCGACTCTTTCCTTGTTGACTATCATCTGCTTGGACGGGTCTTCCTTGAACATATTGAGGGTGTATTCAGAATTTCTGGCCAGACAGCAGAGGGTGTCCTTCATATCGTATTTCATCAGTTCCGGCAAGGAGTCACGGACTTTCACGCTCGGTCGTATCAGGGAATCAAAAAATGCAATCCTGTCTGTCTCAGGGTCATATTTATTGTTGCCGTTCTCGTCCTTGACCGCATAGAGACGATATACGGTGTCCTGAATATTCCGTATGCAGAAAAAGCCCCAGTCGTCAGTCTTTGCCGAGGCAACGGGACGCTGGAGGAAAACTGCGGAATCCGCCTGGTCCTTGTAGAGCATCACTGTGGCCCCCTTGACCGGCTTGAGCGTGTTGCAGTCTTGCACCGTTCCGGTAATCATCATAGAATCAATGCGTTCTCCCGTGGAAAAGACATAAGTGTAGCCCGGGAACATATTGCCCTCGTTATTGTCAGCCACTGCTCCGGTGAGGTCCAGAGTGTAGGTGCGGTTACTGTCCAGGTCTGACTCGAAAGTGACAATCAGGCTTTTGTTGTGGATTCTGTATTTGGGACGTTTTTCAAGAGGAGGGGAGAGATAGATGCAGGACGGGTCCTTCACCACCACGTATTCGTTGAAAGTGAAGGTGATTTTGGTCTTTTTCACCGGCACCATTGTAGCTCCTTCAAGAGGGTCAACCTTTCTGATAACAGGCGGAATGGTGTCCTTGGGACCTCCGGAAGGGGGAGTGGTGGTGTTGGCGCAGGAGTTTGAGAACAAAAGCACCCAAAGGGTCGCGCCCACTGACACGACCGGCAACATCCTGGTAAATAAAAGCTTAAATATCTGTTTTCCAGCCATTTGTCATAAGTTTTTGCGGATTACTTTCTGTATTCCGTCAATTTTTTGGAGCATCTTGAGCAACCTCTCAAGGTCGGCCTTTTCGTGCACCATCAAGTCCATCTCTCCGCTGAAAATGGAGTCTTGACTTTCAAATACAAGTCGGCGCAGGTTCACCTTCATTATGACGGAGACATATTTGGTGATTTCATTCAGCAGCCCAACTCTGTCTATACCGGTAACCGAAATGCGTGCAGGAAAAGCATTCACCTCATCTGCTTCCCATTTTGGTACCACTATGGAGTCACCGCTGGTGGCGGCAAGAGTGTTGGCAACCTGGCAGGACTTCTTGTGCACGGTCACCACACCGTCCGGGGAAAGGAATCCTATCACCGGATCTCCAGGAATTGGATGGCAGCAGGTCGCAATCACGAAACGGTTGTCAGTGTTGCGTCTGTCGTTGATGATGTATTCACTCTTGGCCTTGGGCTTGAAAAACGGCAGAGACCACTTGCTGCCTGAGGAGGCTTTTTGATTCGCCTGAGCCTCAGCTGCTTTCTTGCGGTCAAGTCTGTCAAAATATTCCTTTACTATATTGATGGCCTTGCGGGTCTTCAGGAAATCCAGCCATTCCCGTTTGGGATTTTCGTTCTGGGCAGTGATGATTTCAATCTGGTCTCCTGATCGGAGTACGTATGAAAGCGGTTCCAGACGCAGATTCACCTTGGCAGCTATGGCCTTGTTGCCAATGTGAGTGTGTATCA
Source organism: Rikenellaceae bacterium (assembly GCA_022777205.1). Lineage (GTDB taxonomy): Bacteria > Bacteroidota > Bacteroidia > Bacteroidales > UBA932 > Cryptobacteroides. Next base: position 53,602 of record JALFGP010000097.1, on the reverse strand, counting down.
TATAGGCGAAATCCAGAGCAGTGGCACCTTTGAGTATGGCCTTCTGTTCTCCTTTTGGGGTGAAAACGAAAATTTCGGAGGCCGTGAGGTCATTGTGGATTATGTCCAACAGTTCAAGGGCATTCACATCGGGATTCATGAGTATTTCCTGGACCTTGGCTATCCATTTGTCCATTTCGCTTTCACTCTCGCTCACTATGCCTTCCCGTTTGTAGGCCCAGTGGGCAGCAATGCCTTTTTCTGCAATGTCGTTCATACGGCGGGACCTGATCTGCACTTCCACCCATATACCCGACTTGCTCATCACGGTACAGTGCAAGGCCTCATAACCATTGTTCTTGGGTTGTTTTATCCAATCCCGGAAACGGTCTTCACGATAGTCGTATTCATTTGTGATTGCAGAAAATATGGCATAGCACTGGCTTCTTTCGGCTTTGACATTTTCGGTTCGGGGCTTGAATATGATTCTCACAGCATACAAGTCGAAAACCTGCTCGAAAGTCACATTCTTGGTCCTCATCTTGTGCCAGATGGAATATGGAGACTTGACCCTCTTGCGGATTTCATAGTCTATGTCCATCTTGTCCAGTATTTGACTGATTTCCTTGACGAAATCGTCTATCTGCTTCTCCTTGTCGTTGGCGTTGCGGTTGATTTTGGCCTTGATTTCATTGAAGGCCTGAGGCTCCTTGTAGCGCAGCCAGATGTCTTCCATCTCGGATTTTATGCCGTAGAGTCCAAGCCTGTGGGCGAGGGGAATGAAGATGAACATAGTCTCTCCGAGAATCTTGTCCCTCTTGTGCTCCGGCATATATTCTATGGTGCGGCAATTGTGCAGACGGTCAGCCAACTTTATCAGTACCACACGCACGTCATCATTGAGTGTGAGGAGAATACGTTTGAAATTTTCCGCCTGAATGCTCTTGACCTTGGATTTGTCTTCATTGTCGAGAACCGTCTTGATTTTGGTGAGACCGTCAACAAGGGTGGCGATTTTGTCCCCGAAGAGATTGCGTATATCCTCCACTGTGTAGTCGGTGTCCTCCACGACATCGTGCAGAAGCGCAGCAACAATGGATTTGCAGCCCAGACCAATTTCATTCACGACTATTTTCGCGACTTCAATCGGGTGTATGATATATGGTTCACCTGAGCGTCTGCGGACTCCCTTGTGGGCCTCATTTGCGAAATCGAAGGCCTTCTGCACCGTGTCAATTTCCTGCTGGTTCGCACACCTTCTCACAGCCGATTCCCTGAGTTCAGCAAACTCTCTGGAAATCAACTGATAATCCTGTGCTGTAAATTCTGATACTCTGCTGCTCATAATTTATTCTTCATCACCGAAGAGACTCATCTGCTCTCCTATCTTGTATTTTTTCTCCTGTTGCGTAACTGCTTGAGACTCAGATGGAGCCGGCTCTCCGTTCTGTTCGGAGTTCTGCACTGGGTTCTGTGCCGGGCGAATCATAGCCATAAACTCCTCCTCTGAAATCACTTTCACCCCAAGTTCCTCCGCCTTTTTCATTTTTTCCGGCCCCGGCTTTTCTCCTGCAAGCACGAAGCTCGTTTTGGAACTGATTGAGGAAGAGGATTTTCCGCCATTTTCCTCTATGATTTTCTTCATCCTGTCCCTTGGAACGGAATAGGTCCCCGTAATCACGATCACCTTGCCTTCAAGTGCATCTCCCGCCGTTTCCGCCCTTTCCGCCGCAAGATGGATTCCGGCAGCCCTGAGCCGGGCTATATCATTGATATTTGCTTCATTGCGGAAGAAATTAAAGACGCTTTCAGCAATCACATCCCCGACATCTTCTGTCTCCCTCAATTCTTCAAGACTGGCAGCTGCTATGGCATCCACATTGCCGAAATGACGCGCGATGACCTTGGCCGTGGTTTCTCCCACATACCTGATTCCCAGGGCGAAGAGCACATTCTCGAAAGGAGTTTTACGGGAGGAGTCTATACTCTTGAGGAACCTCTCGGCCATCTTGTCCTTCCATCCTTCCAGACGCAGCAGTGAAGCCTTGTCCAAGCCGTAGAAATCTGCCGGGGACGTCACCAGGCCCAGAGCATACAACTGGTCTATGGTGGCATCTCCTGCCAGAATGTTCATAGCCTTGCGGCTTACAAAATGCACCAGACGACCCTTGATCTGAGTAGGGCAGCCTTCCCGGTTGGGGCAAAACCACTTCGCCTCGTCTTCGTCCTTGACCAGAGTGCATCCGCAATCGGGACAGACCTTGGGAAACTCGGGAGCCTTGAGGGCTGCATTCCTCATACTCAACTCCACGGAAGTGATTTTCGGGATGATTTCTCCGCCCTTCTCCACATACACATAGTCCCCAATTCTGATGTCCAGAAGACGCATCTGTTCTTCGTTGTGCAGAGTTGCGCGTTTGACTGTGGTCCCGGAGAGAAGTACGGGGTCCAGATTTGCCACGGGAGTCACCGCTCCAGTCCTTCCCACCTGATAATCAATGGATTTGACCTGGGTAAGAGCCTGTTCTGCCTTGAATTTGTAGGCCACGGCCCAACGCGGAAACTTGGCTGTATAGCCCAAATCCTTCTGGTATTCCAGTTCATTGACTTTTATGACTACGCCATCGGTAGCGAAAGGCAGGGCCTTCCTCTCTGTGTCCCAATAATTTATATAATCCTGGATTTCCCCTATGGTTTTGCAGATGCGGCGTTTGTCGGACACCGGAAGCCCCCAGGACTGAGCGGCATCAAGAGCCTCGGAATGGGTCTTGAACGGCAAAGCCTCTCCGACCATATGGTAGAGCGTACATTCCAGCCCCCTTTTCGCAACCTCTGCGCTGTCAAGCAGTTTCAAAGAACCGGAAGCGGCATTACGGGGATTTGCGAAAGGCTGCTCCTCATCTCTGGTCCTTTCTTCGTTCAGACGGTCAAATGCCGAGTATGGCATATAGATTTCACCCCTGATTTCAAATTCTTCCGGATAGTCTCCGCCTTTCAAGGATTGAGGTATATTGCTGATTTTCTTAACGCTGGCCGTAACATCATCGCCCACCTGTCCGTCGCCTCGGGTAAGAGCCCTCACAAGGCGACCCTTGCTGTAGGTCAGGCAAATTGCAGTGCCGTCGAACTTGAGCTCGCAGGAATAGGTGAAATTCTTCCCGGGCAGAAGTCTGGATGCCCTGTCGGAAAAATCCACGACCTCACTTATGTCGTAGGTATTGCCTAAGGAGAGCATCTGATACTTGTGGGGATATTGCTTGAATTCTTTCTGAACAGTGGCATCTAAGTCACTTCCGACCCTATGGGTAGGGGAGTCGGGAGAGTCGAATTCAGGATATTCGCGCTCCAGGGCTTCGAGTTCCTTCATCAGAAAGTCGAAATCCCGGTCGCTGATTGTGGGGGCATTTTCAACATAATACCTCCTGTTGGCTTCGTCTATTATCCCCCTCAGCTCAATTATCCTGTTATATGCCTGTGTCTTTTCCATTATCGTCAAACTCGTCCTTTCAACTATGGACAATGCAACCTGCAAATTTAATCAAAAAAATCGGATTATCTTAAAACGGAAGGCGGGAATCGGGCTGAAAGTTGCCCGGATTTGAACCGGCTCTTCAGTAATATGAAAAAATTGAAAAATCCCGTTGAAAATTCGATGAATTTCGGTAATTTTGCCCGGTTTTTCGGCTTTGCCCTTCTTGTGAGGAAAAGGCAGATGACAAATGTTGAAATATTAACTCCTAATACTATTATAAGTAATGAAAGACGCAGTTATCATCCTTTGCGGCGGCGGTCCTGCCCCGGGAATGAATTCAGTATCAATGAGTGTTGCAAAGACCTTCCTTTCAAAAGGTTACAGGGTAATCGGCCTTCACGGCGGCTACTCCGGTCTGTTCAGCAAGAATGCACGCACCGAAGATCTCGATTTCTTCATCGCAGACCGTTTCTGGAACAGGGGCGGTTCCTACCTCGAAATGAGCCGTTTCAAGCCGACTGACAAGGATTTCGAAGAGAATTTCAACCTTGACCTCTTCAAGGACAACAACATCAAGCTTCTCGTTACCATAGGCGGCGACGACACAGCTTCCACTGCAAACAGGATTTCCAAATTCCTGGCTGCAAAGAACTATCCTATCGCCAACATCCACTGCCCGAAGACCATCGACAACGACCTTCCTCTCCCTGCCAATGCTCCGACTTTCGGCTACAATTCTGCGAAGAATGAGGGCGCACACCTTGCAAGGACCATCTACGAGGATGCACGCACTTCCGGCAACTGGCTTGTAATCAGCGCAATGGGACGCACCTGCGGTTCTTTGGCACTCGGTATCGGCGAGGCAACCCACTGCCCTATGACCATCATTCCGGAGATGTTCAACAAGACCAAGATGACCCTCGACAAGATTATCCGCCTGTCCATCTCCGCCATCCTCAAGAGGAAGATTATGGGAGTGAACTACGGTACCATCGTAGCAGCTGAAGGTCTTTTCCACGATGCAGGTGTGGCTCAGGAAGCCGTTGACGCAGGTATCCACTTCACTTATGACGACCACGGACATCCTGAACTCGGCAAGATTTCCAAGGCTGTGCTCTTCAACGACCTCCTCGAAAAGAAATTCAAGGAAATCAAATTGAAGGTAAAGAGCCGTCCTGTGGAAATCGGCTACGACGTGCGCTGCCAGGACCCTGTGGCTTACGACCTCACCTACTGCACAGAGCTTGCAATGGGCGTTTACCAGCTCTTCAGCGAGGGCAAGACAGGATGTATGGTCTATGTGGATGCATACGGTAATGTTTCTCCGCTTTATCTTGCTGACCTTCAGGACCCTGAGACCGGAAAGATTCCTCCTCGCGTGGTGGACATCAACGCCGGCACAGCGCAGAACTACTACAAGTATATCGCACACTATATCACTCCTGCAGATTACGAAGCAGTCAAGGCTCTCGGCATTGCAGACCCTGAGACTTACGATTTCGCAAAGATTCTGGAGTGGTAATATATCCATAGTTCTCAGATACGGGGCAGACCATTCAGACTTTGGTCGCCCCGTTTTCTCATAGATAACTATTGCCCCAGACAGTCCGCATTATGATAGGAATAGCAGAAACACTTGCACACCAACTCAGGGGAGTGGCATTCGCATATTTCGCGCTCGCTTCCTGCAGATTCTTCCGCATCCGCAAAAGGAGCAGAAGATTCCATCTGCTGTTTCTCTGCACCTTGTGGATTGCTGCCGGCTACCTCAAGGATTCGGTCTTTCTGTCGGAATTCTTCAGCAGCAGTGAGAAACTGAATGTCGCAATGTCGCTTCTGGATTTGACTTCATTCCCGGTAATCTGCGCCTTTCTGCTCGAAGTTGTGCGTCCCGGGGCAGTAAAAGACAGGCTGTGGATTTCCGAAACCACAGTCATTCTGCTTCTGGCGGTTCTGTACCTGATATTTCCTTTCCCGGCTCTGGAAATTGCCACCTATGCCGTATCCTATTCCATAGCCCTTTCAGGCATAGCTGCAATGGTTGTCTTTTCGGTCAGATACGGCAAATACCTGTCAGACAATTTCTCGTACAAGGAAAATATGGAAGTGAGATGGGCCGTGGTGACCGGTTCTGCCTGGTTCCTGCAGCTTGTAATATACGCCATTGCGTTCACTCCCGCCACCTGGATTGGAGAGTGCCTTTTCATAGTCTCGTCCCTTGTAATCTGGAGCATACTTTTCTATTTCGTGAAAAGGCAGAGGACAGTCAGAATACAGTGGACCAGCCCTGAAGCTGCTGATAAGGGTAAGGAAGATGATTCCGCAAGCGAGTTCTCCGAGTCCATAGTCCGCAATATCGAGCTTACCATAGCCCCGAGACTTGCCTCCTGTATGCAGGACGACAAAATATATCTCAATCCCAAACTCAAGCTGGGTGACCTTGCAGCTGCTGTCGGGACCAATGTGAAATACCTCACATACTATCTCCAACATTCTCTCGGCACTTCATTCTACGATTATATCAATTCCTTCCGCGTGGAAGAGGCCTGCAGGATCATACGGGAGATGGAAAGCAGCGGAAGAATCAATATGACCGACGTCGCAATCAGGAGCGGCTTCAATTCCGTATCTTCTTTCAACCGATATTTCTTCAAGATTATGTCGGTTTCACCAAAGGCGTTCTACACTGACGAGGTGAGGAAAGGAAAGTGATTTTTCCGTCAAATTCCGTTAAAATTTCAGTCAGATTCCACATTTTCCGTCAAATTCCGAAAATTCTGACCCCATTTCCGAAAACGGAAATCAAGTACTTGCACAGCAAATTTTGCCTCCATACTTTTGCAGCAGATTTTTTCAGAATGATTTTATGAAAACATTTATCAGAACTATGGCGTTGGCGGGAGCGATAGCTCTTGCGGCCTGCAATAAAGAAGAAATTCCGGCACCCGCTCCGGGTAACAACAGTTCCTCCCAGGTCAAGTACGACCTTGAAGACAAACTCATTCCGACTGTATATTATACTTCGGGAAGTTCAGTGGAAGAATTCAGGGAGACAATGCAATTACGTTCAGCCGTTACTGCCGGATCAGCAGAAGAAGCTGATATGATAGTGGTGGAGTCCTCTGAACTTGAAAACAACAGGGAGCTTCTGAGCAAGGCTTGGGAAGACGGGAAAATGATAGTCGAACTCTTGCCGAACAACAAGACACATTACGATTTCTGGAAAAGCATAGGAGCTCCGGTCTATCTGCTTCCGGAGGAGGAAAGCAATGACCTGCTTTTCCTTGCAATGCACGAATACGAGTGTTACCAGCTGCAGAATCCTTTCCTGCTCATGGATTTCAACCCCAACACCAATGTTGAACCGGATGAGAATGCCAGCGAAACCACTGACCAGGATGAGTTGAAAGAAGGTAACTATGACGCAATAGTTGTTGAAATAGAGAAGACTGCAGAATATCTGAACACGAAGTTCGCATCATTTGTGGATTGGGCAAATGAGAATATACCTTCAGTGGGCCCACTCACAAAAGCCGGCTCCTCTTCCTTCGATGGAGACCTGTCAAAGAGAATTGCAGACAGCAAGTTCAGCCAGCATATCACCAAAACCCTTACGGTCGGGGCCGACGACTACCAGATCTGTAAGGTCGTCTGGTCTGAGCCGGACAAGGTGAGCAGACATTCCACCATCGACCTGAACATCACAATCACGCCTTTGTATGCCTACCAGGACTGTAATCCTGCTTCGGTTGCCGGAGACTATTATTTCATCACTATGTATGTGCTCTCTCACAATGAACCGCTGTACGACCTCTACAAAGTTTGGCACGGTGCAGTCCGGACCTGGGCCCACGTATTCTATAGTGACAAAATAGAGTTTCAGGCATTGCTGCAGAAAACTTCGAGTCTAAATCCGGATATGACCGGAAGGGTAAGTTTCTTTGAGACTCCGAAACCGACTTCCACCCAGAGCAGTACGAGCTACACGGTGGGATTCACCGGAAGCCTGAATGTGAATGGGCAGGGCGGCTATACAAATGGCAATCTGTCTGCATCGCTTACGGTCGGAGGCTCGTTCAGCTGGAGCAACACCCATTCAAGGACTGTCGCTGACCAGAGCATAGAAATGTCCACCACTTCCAACTTAGCTTCTGTCAAATACGATTTCATCACCAACAATGTCCAGTGGGAAGATGAAACCAAGGATGCAATCCCCGCAATAGCCAGGACCGACCAGAAATGCGAGGCCAGCTGGTGCTGGAGGGTGGCCGAAACCAAGGATGACGATGCTTCCGAATCATTTGTGTTCCGTCTTCTGCTCTTCCCTTACTATGGCTGCCAGTGGAGACACGCCACCTGGGGTGCAGAAGGTGACCGCAAAACCGAATGTCTGCTCGCGCCGAAGTTCAGGAATATGTATTTCCCGATTAACGTTCCGAACCGTCAGCGAAACGGAGTGATTGAGTTCAAGAATACTGCAAATCTGTATGTGGCTGATTACAAGATTATTGACACTAACGACAAAGTAATTGTCTCCACCGGTTCGGCCTACGAGAAGAATGCCGTGATCAGGTATCAGGTGCCTGTGGGAAAGTACCGCGTCATATATAATATCGTGAATGGAGACACAGGTGAAGTCACAGGAACATTCGGATTCTCCGGCGTGGAGGTAGCTACTGCAAGAACATCTGAACTCTATCACGCTAACGCACAGAGAATCATTTGAATATGAAGCAAGTCAGGTTATATGTCAGCCCCTTCCTCGCTGATGCGGAAATCCGCCTGGAGGGGCTGCTTGCAGGAAGCGGAGACTCTCCTGCAAGGGGTTATGAGGATTCGGTACTCGAAGATTTGGAATAGGCAATATGGTGAAATTCAATTATATAAGTTCTCTGAGTGGAGCATTTGAGGTTTCAGGCGCGTCCACGCTTGCGGGTTTGTTGATGCTTTCTGGAATTTGTGTCCTGAGCGGCTGCGTAAAAGAGAATATACCGCAAAGTCCTCTTGAAGTGAGGCATACCGTCTGGCTCTCGTCATCCAAGCCTCAATTGTCTGACAATCAAGAAGAAACGACCAAGACACACTGGACCGGAGAGACCATCTTCTGGAGCGAAGGGGACAGTGTCAAGGTGGCAGCAAAGGGAGACGGCAGCTGGCTCTCGGAAGACGGTTCCCCTGCGGCTTCAGGGTCTATAGTAAAATCGAAAAGTGCGGCAGAAGAAGACTGTGCCATAACTCGGTTTAGCGTGCCGTCAGGATTTCTCTACACAAGTCACGACAACCGGCAGTTCTTCGCTGTCTATCCTGCATCCTGTGTCACAGGCACTTGCACCACTTCCGGGGATGCCATCCCGGTGCGCATCCCGCAGGTGCAGATTCCCGTCCGCAACGCTTCCGTCCGCTCCTACGACCCGTCTGCCGACCTGCTTGTGGGCAAAACCGCAGTAATCCAAGACCTTGCAGAAGGGGAGACCTACCAGATGCTCTGGGACAGGGCCGTGGCACATCTGGACCTGAATTTCCTGAATATCCCCGATGTGACTGCAGGAGAAAAGCTGATTTCAATACTCATCCGTTCCGACCAGCCTCTTGTGAACAATTTTTCCCTCAGTACCGACGGGATGCTGGCACTTCCTCAGACACCCGGCACCGACAATGTCCTGACTGTTCTCCAGCGATCATCAAACATCGTCATTGATTCCGATGCTTCAATCAGGGACGTGTGGCTCTGCGTGAGGCCCTGCACCGTCTCCGAACTGTCTTTTGAAATCCTCACGGACAAGGCAGTCTATGTGAAATCCTGGAGTGGAATCAGCCGCACGTTTTCCCGCAACAGACGCAACGCGATGAATGTCAATATGAAAGGTGCCGAACGCAAAGCCATTTCCACATCCGAATCGGGAAACGATTTCAAGACAATCTACGATTTGAGTTTCGATGTTGACATACCTGAGGTGAAAATCTGGTCCACTGGCGAAACTGGCGATAGTTATACATTCAACAGCACTCCGGCCTCTGTAAAGAAAGCCATTGACCTTCACATAGAAGTCCTCCCGATCTATGTATTCGGCAACGAGTCCTATTCCGGTGACTATTACGGCATCAGTGGTTATTGTGTTCTGCACAACGGCAATTTCTACAAGACAGTGGAAAGCTATCATATAGGCAATTATTCCCTGGATGCATACTACTGGTATATGAGCGAGTACAATCTTGAATTCCAACTCCTTTCGGCGGATGGGCAACCGGTGTCGAACGATAACACCGAATTCTTCATAACTCCCGAACCTTCCACCACAATGTCAACCACGACGTACAAAAAGGGCTTCAAGTTCAGTCTGTCTCCCAAATTGACAATAGGCAGCAGACAGAAGGAGGACAAACAGACACAAGAGCTGTCCTGGAAGAATTTTCTGATGGGATTCATAGGATTCGGCTTCAGCTGGGACAACTCCTCCACTCAGAACCTGCCCGACCAGGAAGTCAATATGGTGACGGGAATCCAGACACGGAATGTGTCATACAAAATGCTGACAAACAATGACGAAAACGGCTTCGGCACAAGTTATATTCCGACGGTGGCAAGAACTGACCAGAGGATGGATTTCAGCCTTGTATGGCACCTCAAGAGCGGTAACTTCTGCGCCAACGACAATGATTTCGGGAATATGGTACTCCAGGCCTGCATCACACCTGTTTACAAATCAGCAGCCTATGCAATAAATTCCAAAACGGCAGCTGTCAGAAAAGCCAGAGTAACATACAGTCATCCAGCCTTTTCAGCCACACTCGACCTCCCCGGAATGAACAGGATTCCTGCGGGCAATGTCAAACTCAAGAACACCACCCGCAACACCCTCACGAATATCCTGTTCTACCGCAGCGGAGAATACGGCATCAAATCTCCGTACTGCTCCCCTGGCGGTGCCTACAACCAAAACAAGGAGGCGGATATCCTGCTGCGAGAGGGAGAATACGACATCGTCTATGAACTTGTGGACCCGGACAGTCTTGAACCTAAGGGACGCCATATGATCAAAGGTGTGAAAATCACCGCCGACAGCACAGCAGAAACTTCGACAACCCATTCTATTGCCCTGTAGTCACACAGGGCATTTTTTGTCATCCGGTGAATTTTTCCTTCTCATCGGGAAAAGGCACGCTCCGGGGCATCTGGAGCTGCACGATTGGTCCTAAAAATGTCTACCTTCGCTCAAAATTCATAATTTGACAGACTTATGAAGACATTTTACAGAACTTTGGCTATCGTGAGCGCAATCGCTCTTGCAGCCTGCAACAAGGACATTGTGCCTGAACCCGGCAAGCCGGACAGTCCTTACACACCGGTGGAATATGATATCGATGATGAACTTGAGCCGTCAGTATGGTACGCATCAGCGGTTCCCGATTATATAAAACAGGCACTCGGACTGCGGAATGTGTCAATAGCGGCCAATATAGACGAGGCCGGCATTATCGTTGTCGCCTCCACCGAACTGGAGACATTTAGAGAAAGCATAGTGAGAGCAATGGAAGAAGGCCGTATGGTTTTTGAGATGTGGCCGGACAACAAGTGCCACTACGATTTCTGGACCTCTATCGGATACCCGGCCTATCTTTATCCGGACAACGAAGATAATGACCTCCTGTTCCTCGCAATTCACCACTACTCCTGTTTCCAGTTGCAGAACCCGTTCCTGCTCAAGGATTTGGTGCCTACAATAACGGGCGACACCTCCGAAGAAGAGGATGATGACAATCCCCAGAAGACCAAATCCTCCGACACCGGTTCCGAAAGCGAAGTGATTTCTGATGTCAAGCCTGTGGAAATAGGGGAGACCGCAGAATACCTGAACACCAAGATTTCCTCCTTCGTAGATTGGGCCAATGAACATCAGGAAAAGCACGATGCATTGACAAAAGCCGACACCCCGGTTGTGCCCGTATTCGACGGCGACCTTTCCAAGCGGATTATGGACTCCCATTACAGCCAGCACGTGAGGAAAGTTCTCAACGTCGGAGTGAACAATTACGAAATCGCCAAGGTGACGTGGTCCGATCCGGACATAATCAGCAGAAACTCTCAAGTCGAGTGCGATGTCTATATCACACCTCTCTATGCTTACGAACTCAACGGGAGCGACTCTGGAGACTATTATCTGATCACGATGTCGGTCATATCGCATAACGGGCGTCTGTACGGGCTTTATAAAGCCAAACACGGATTAATTCCGACTTACGCCCACGCATTCTACAGCACCAATATTCAATGGCGCGTTGGCCTGTGCGACACAGTCAACGAACCTCTTGGTGATAGGGTGAGCTTTTATCAGACGCCGCAACCGGCCACGACAATAGCTTCCACCTCCTACACCCACGGTTTCTCAAAGAATTTCAATGTAAGCGGCCAAGGAGGATATACGGCAGGTCATTGGGGAGCCACAATCACGGTAGGCGGAAGTTGGACCTGGAACAACAGCGAAACCACCACCCTTTCTGACCAGACCATTATAATGGAAACCGATGAAAACAGGAGAGTGAATTACCATTTCGAGACCCAAAACATAAAAGAGGAGGACGAGACTTCAAAGGCCATTCCTGCAATCGCCAGGTCTGACCAGAAATGCGAAGCAAGCTGGTGCTGGAAGGTTTCAGGAACAAAGGATGACGACACATCCGAAAGATTCCATCTGTATCTTTCCCTCTATCCTGAATACGGCTACGAATACTATCACATCAAATGGGAGCAAAAGACACTGTTTATGCACAATTGGAGTAACTGCACAGAGTATTTCGACATTATGCCGCCTGACAGGACACGCACCGGAGTGCTGGAATTTATGAGTACGACAACAGATAACAAATACATCACCAATTTCAAGATACTTGATGCGAAAAACACTGCTGTAGTTGAAACAAAAGAGGCTTCGTACAAGAAGAACTCTGTTTTGAGATACCAGCTTCCTGTAGGCACCTACACCATCACATACGATGTCCGGGATGGAGAGACCGGAAACCCTATAGCTGGTTCCCCATTTACAATCAAGAATGTCGAAGTCACTACCGGGGCTACCGTCAGTAAGACTCATCTGAGCAGCAATTAATCCAAGTTTTGCAAATGGACAGAAATTACACAAGCCCCTCATTCCGGCTGGAGGAAGTCAGCTGGGAGGGGCTCCTTGCAGGCAGTGCGGACACTCCTGCCCGGGGTTATGAGAAATCGGTATTGGAAGATCTCGAATAGTATGAAACGCTACTTTTCTATTATATCGTCCCTGTCAGTTATATGGTCCCTGACCTCCCTGTTCGGCTGTGTGAAGGAGGTTGCAGACAAAGGGCAGGAGGCGTCCTGGCCTGTGGTATATCTGTCATCCGACAAGCCGCAGTTCTCTGCTGATGAAGAGACCAAGACCCAATGGACCGGAGAGACCATAGTCTGGAGCAAGGGGGACAAGGTGCAGGTTGCAGCAAAAGGAGATGGCTCCTGGCTCTCAGCGGACGGTCCTGCGGGCGTTGCGGGAGCCCTGGTCGAATCTGCAAGTGCCCCAAATTCGGATTGCGCCACCACAAAGTTCGCTGTGCCTTCATCCTTTTTGGAAAACGCTCACGAGTCCTGGCAATTTTACTCCGTATATCCCTCATCCTGCGTGACTTCCACCAGTCTTGATGAAACGGGAGGGATTCCGGTGAAGATTCCCCAAGTGCAACTTCCGGTGTGTAAGGGAGATGTCAATTCCTACGACCCTTCTGCAGACCTGCTCGTGGGAAAAACGGCTGAAATCAGGAATCTTGAGAGCGGGGGAGTTTATCAGATGATTTGGGACCGGGCAGTGGCCCACCTTAACCTGAACTTCACGAATCTCCCGGATATGAACGCAGGCGAGGAACTGGTGTCAATCCTGATCCGCACGGACCAGCCCCTTGTCAACAGTTTCTCTCTCACAACCGACGGGGAACTTGTGCTGCCGCAGACTCCCGGTACCGACAATGTACTCACGATAATGAGACACTCGGGCAATATGTACCTTACTTCCGATGCCTCAATCAGGGATGTCTGGGTCTGCGTGCGTCCGTGTACGGTGAATGAAATCACTGTGGAAATCCTCACCAACCAGGCCTCTTATGTGAAATCCTGGACCGGAATAAGCCGCACCTTTTCCCGCAACAGGCGCAACACTATGAATGTCAATATGAAAGGGGCCAGAAGGATTGCCACCGGAAGCACATCCGACACCAAGTCTCACAGGACAGTTTTCGACACCTCTTTCGATGTGGACTTGCCTGAAAAAGTCCTGTTTACATACCACGAATACGCCGGCTCAACATTGCCCTATGATGTCAAGATGCCTGCCGTATCTGTCCGCAAAGCCATAGACCTGCACGTTGAAGTGCTTCCGCTCTATGTTTTCGGCAATTCATACAAGTCCGGCGACTATTACAGCGTCAGCGGCTACTGCGTAATTCACAATGCGGAATTTTTCAAGGTCGAGCAGAAGACTGACACCCGCGACCACTGCATCACCACTCACGGGAGGTATATGGGAGAGTACAAAATCGATGTCCAGCTGCTGACTTCAGAGGGAGAAAGCGTGAACAGCGACAATGTATCCTTCCTGGTGACTCCGGAGCCATCCACGACTATTGGCGGCACGACATATACCAAGGGTTCCAAATTCGGCTTTGAGGCTAAGTATCAGATGGGACCGATGCAAATTGAAGATGCAACAGGTGCCATTCAATGGAGTACCCTCAAAATTGGGTTTCTGGGTTTGGTTTTCTCAAGTGATGAGGTTTCTTCACAGGAACTCCCGGATCAGAGCGTGACTATGATGACCGGACCTTACGACAGGTCAGTTTCATACAGTCTCGTGACCAATAATGACGGAGCAGGTTACGTGCCGGCAATAGCCCGCACCGACCAGCGTATGGATTTCAGTTGGGTATGGCACGTCAATAGCAGATGCTATGCTGCAAAGGACAATGATTTCGGGAATATGAAAATCAAAATCGCTGTTGCTCCAATTTTCAAGACTTGCATTACGGACAGCAAAGGCAATCTGACCGGCAGTTATAAGGAAGAAGGTCCGAAATTCACGACCGGATTTGACCTCCCGGGGCTCAACAGGATTCCGGTGGGGGTAGTTAATCTCCAGAATACCAGCAAGTATTACATTTCCAACATACTTTTCTACCGCAGCGGAGAATACGGTATCAAATCCCCGTATTATTCCCACTCAGGGGCATACGATACTGATCAGACGGCATCCATCCTGATGCGGGAAGGCGAATATGACATAGTCTTCGAGAAGTTGGACGGAGAGACCCGTGAATCAAAAGGCCGTTTCATCAAACGGGGAGTAAAAGTCGAAGCCGACCATAGCGTTTCCACTTCGACCATGTATGCTGAGGAATTGTAATCGTTCGTCCTCCAACGGTTACGACATCACAGCCCTTTTGAAATAATCGATCGGCGTGGTTCCCTTGACCTTGCGAAAATGGCGGTTGAAAGTTGAAACTGAATTGAATCCCGCCTGTCTTGACACTTCCTCCATATTGATTCTGTCATTGTCCACCATAGATTCGATGATGCGGCAGGCTTCCTCCACTCTGTAGCGGTTGATATAGTCGTAGAAAGTCATACCCAGAGTGTGGTTCAGATACAGTGACACATATTTGGTATTGGTCCCGATTTCCATTGCCACAGTCTTTACCGACAGCAGGGGATTGAGGTACAATTTCTTGCTTTCCATCGCAACAGTCAGTTTGTGCGCCACCATTTCGGTTATGTAGGCTATGTTCTCCGGGGTCGGAATTTCCTCTTCAGCCTCT
Organism: Rikenellaceae bacterium; assembly: GCA_022777205.1. GTDB lineage: Bacteria > Bacteroidota > Bacteroidia > Bacteroidales > UBA932 > Cryptobacteroides. Next base: position 38,322 of record JALFGP010000097.1, on the reverse strand, counting down.
GACTCAAGTTCTTGCGGAACTTTCTCCGGATTGCCTGATGTCATTTCTGCAGTTTGCTCCGTACCTGTCTCCAGTATGATTTTGTGATGTTTGGCTGAAATAATGATATAGGCCCACAGCAGCATACACAGCAGACAATACACCGATTCGTTAATCCAATGGAAATGATCAAACGCCAAGGGATAGGCAATGACCAGGAGTATATATCCGCAACAACTCCCCACAGCCCATCTCACACTGATGTTTTCATCGTATGAGTAATTGTCATTGAGAAACTTCCGCTGGCGTATGGCTTTCAAACCCACCAACAGCATAATGCCCAGTGCCATAACCATTCCGGCGATGAAACCTATAACCGCAATAATGTCTTTTCTTACAATGACATAGACCAGAATGAGGATGAGAAAAGCGATGGGTAATATCAAGACCTTCCACGATTTTGTGAATCCAGGCTGGACCGCCTCCAGGAAAAAACAGCAGACCATAAGCATCAGAAACACATCCGTCAGCCCCACCGTCAAATCCACAAAACGATTGTACTGGAGAGTTTCTGCAAGGAATATGGAATCTTTCAGAAACCCGAATGTCAGGAATAATGTGGCAATAAACAAGAACTTCATCATCCTGTTCTGTTTCCTGTAATTATACAGATGTACATTCCAAATCAGGAAATACATAATGGTCATTCCCCTCATCTGATGTGCCAGCGCTTCAGCAAATTCCATATCTTTAGGCTAACTTGAGATTGTTTTTGTGTTTTCAGAAACAAGTGCCATTAAATCATAACGAACTTAATCGCCGTTCAATAAGATTTTTATAGCTTGATTTCAAATCTTCTGGGAGAAATGAGCAGTCAATGGTCTCAAACCATTTGTCCTTATTGGATCCACCAGAAGAACTGAAATTCATAACATCTGCTCTATTTTGGCTGGCTTGAGTTCTTCGCCGAAGAGTTTCAGTACCATATTGACCTTGTTCAACTGCACAGTTGATTTGCCCCGCTCCAATTCGCGTACAAAGCGAAGTCCGACTCCTGCACGTTCAGCGAGTTCCACCTGTGTAAGCCTATACTGCTTTCGTTTGGCTTTAATATGTTCTGGAATAGTCATATCATACCCTTTAGGGTACAAATATAGTAAAAATATTATTATTTGTACCACTACGGGTATAAAATTCGCAAACACATCATAATTTATACCCGTAAGGGTAGCTTCCTCAATACTTCATCAATTATCATATTAATCTGACTACTACCGGGTTAACTCTTGATACATCATGAAGAGGCGGGACACTATGTCGGATTCGGTGGCATCTTTTGGGAAGCCGTAGGCCTCCAGGACGGCGGCATCGTTGGCCCGGTGGGCTTTGCGGAGTTCGGGCGGCATTGTTAAATCATCATAAAGGTCTGCAAGGGAGCTGTCTGGATACAGAGCGCGCGCATCAAGTATGCTTTGAGCCGTCTGCTCAATCTTTGCCTTTTGAGCTTCTGTTGTCTTGTCTGGCCAAGGGAAATTATTATACACGGACGGAGAATATCTGTAATCCGATTTCAGACGCCCGCACACGACACGCATCCAGGCCATATGAACACTGGACATTAATGTTCCAAACAAGACCAGTGAGGCATTAGGTATCATTGAGTTGGCATCTCCACATATTACGTCTGGAGATAAGTAGCCAAAGGGAATATACCGACGATTTTCGGAAGAATGGCGCGGAATAATCATATATGGTGTCTCCGGCTGGCGAATCTGCGTAAATAGCATAGGCGAATCCGCATCTTTTTGGACTGACTTTGTCGGACTCTTTCTCCTCATCTCTGCTACTCGCTCAAGTCGCTCCATAATTGGTGGGATACCACGATATTGAGAAGGTGCAACTCCTTTTAGCCATAGACAATAACGTAGCTTATTGTTGATAAATTCCTCTGCTCCGACAAATCTTTTGACGAACTGTTCAGCAACCGGATATTTCGTAATCAAATCATCTCTCTCTTCCTCCGAGAGAAAAAGATTTCCGCCATCCGTAGCTTGGCTTCCCTTTGTCATTTCTGGCAAATTCGTATTAAAGAGTTTACTGCGCCCTTTAATGAAAACATTCGGAGCATCAAGCAGATAACCATTGATATTACCTGCGATACTGGTACCGTGCTTTGAGTCGTAGATTACTTTCTTCCCCTGATATTTAAAAGCCGAAAATCCAACTATTACACAATGAACTGCTGCCTTATCCTTAGCCTCGCTATTCCAAATAAATGTCCTATGAGCAAAGATGATTTCAATTGATCGTTGTTCCTGAAGTGGCTCCCACATCACCGCAACAGATTCACCTTGAACTATGGAATTTGTGGAAACAAAGGCAGCAAGGATTTTTGTCCCTTGCATATAATCTGCTGACATCTTATACCAAGCCGCTACATAATCTAACTTCCCGTATGTATCAAACTTCTGGAAAGCGATGTCCATATCTTCAGTCTGTTCCTCCGACCTGTTCTGGTGACCTATAAACGGCGGATTTCCCATAATATAATTCAGTTCACTGGCCGGCACAACCTCGTTCCAGTCCATCCGCAGTGCATTCCCCTCGTGGATATTGTTGTAAGTCTTGAGCGGAAGCGGGTTGAGACTGTAGCCGACTATTGCATCTGTTTCCTGCATCATCTGACTCTCTGCAATCCAAAGCGCAGTCTGGGCCACGGAACAAGCGAAATCGTTGATTTCAATCCCGTAGAACTGATTGATGGACACCTTGATAGGATCTGCCATTTCTCCAATCAGACGGTCGCCTCCGTAAATAATCCGCAGGGCCTCATTCTCCAGCCGGCGAAGACAGGTGTAGGATTCCGTAAGGAAATTGCCGCTGCCGCAAGCCGGGTCGAAGAACTTCAGCCCTGAAATCTTATTCTGGAAGGCAGAAGCCCGTTCTTTCTTGACCTTTAGTACGGATGTGGCCTTGATGTCTGCCATTTCGGCTTTGAGCTCATCCAGAAACAACGGGTCTATGACCTTGTGTATGTTCTCTATGCTTGTGTAGTGCATACCTCCGGCACGACGTGTTGCAGGGTTCAAAGTACTCTCGAACACGGCTCCGAAAATGGTCGGAGAAATAAGGCTCCAGTCAAAGTCATCCGATGCCCGCTGGAGAATCAATTCCCTAATCTCATCATTGATGCGAGGAATCTCGATATCGCCTGCAAACATTCCTCCGTTCACATAAGGGAATGCAGCAAGGTCATCCTCCATATACTCGTCCCTGTCCTCAGGCTTGGTGTCCAGAACCTGAAACAGTTCAATCAGCGCCTTGCGGAAATCCTTTGCCTCGAACTGCTGCATATAGTTGTGAAACATATCCTTGGTTCCGAAAATCCCGGCATCCTCGGCATACAGGCAGAATACCAGACGGACACACAGCTTATTCAAACTCTTTTGTGATTCAGGATTTGACGGATCCTTATATTGAGCAAGGATTTTGTCGTAGAGAATCCCTACGATTTCCCCGGCCTGTATGGAGACTTCCAATTCTTTCTTCAGATGAACGTGAGTATCATCCACCAGGAAGGAGAGCCTGTGGTAATCTTTCTCCAAATCAGCAAGTTGAATAATCTGGGGAGCATCATTCGGATGTTCCATATCGTGCACCTCAAAGGTGGTGAAATTGCAGGCTACAATCCAGCGCGGATTCATATTGTGAGGCAGACCTGCGGCATAGCGGCGGGCCTGTTGGTATGGCGACAGTTCCGCTCCGTCGCTCTGGCGATACTTGGTGTTCAAATCCACGTGGGAGCCTTTCTGCTCTATCAAGACCTTGGTGGGCGTGATGTAGGCATCAATGAAGTCGGAACCTTTCTCTTTGGTGATGGTCCTGACCGGCAGTTCAAACTCCATCATCTTCATAGGGTTGTCGATGCCGAAGACCGTGTGCAACAGTGAGAGCCAGAAACGCTGTGTTTCACCCTTTTCATATCCCTTCCCGGTCCATTCCTGCACGAATGCCTTGGCTGCCTGCTTTTGAGTATTATTTATTGCCATATTGGTCATATTAAATGTCAAGGGTACAAATTTAGTAATCCTCAAAAAATAACCTGCATCATCTTTGAAAATCTTTCCGGTCCGGATTTCATTTTATTAGGCAAACTATTTGCATTATATTGGCGGCTTGCAATTGAGACAAATGCAAGATACAATTATGCAATAAATTACCTTATGGGAAAAACAATAATCTACCAGATGCTTCCCCGTCTGTGGGGCAACAAAAAAGACAAGTTTACGCCTGACGGCAATTATTCACAAAACGGTTCCGGAAAATTCTCCGACATAGACTCAGACACGCTTGAATACCTCAAGTGGACAGGTGCCAGCCATCTTTGGCTCACAGGAGTTATCCGTCACGCTTGTAGCGACTTAGATGCGATGGGTGGGCTCAAAGAGGGCAGGGGAGGACATCTTTCAAATGCCCAGTTCGTAAAAGGAAAGGCCGGGTCTCCGTATGCAATTCAGGACTATTACGACGTCAATCCCTACCTTGCGGACAATCCATCCAAGCGTATGGAGGAATTTGAAAAAACCATTGAACGCATACACTCGGCAGGCCTGAAAGTCATCATCGATTTCGTTCCCAACCACGTGTCAAGGGACTATGGACAGGGAGTGGACACAAGCATAAAAGGCCGTCCGACTGACAAAATGTCACTCGGTGCGACAGATGACAGCAGTCAGCACTGGTTGGCGGAAAATGATTTTTTCTATTATCCCGGCCAAAGGCTGAGGCTGCCAAACGAAGATGAATGGAAGGCTTCCGGCAAGACTGTTTTTGAAGAATACCCGGCCAAAGCCTCTGGCAATGCCTACACTCCTTTTCCTGGTGTGAACGACTGGTACGAGACCGTCAAAATCAATTACTGCGATTTCCACACTGCGACTTGGGACAAGATGCTCCACATCCTGAAATACTGGCTCGGCAAAGGTGTGGACGGTTTCCGCTGCGATATGGTGGAACTTGTGCCGTCTGAGTTTTTCACCTGGTGCATAGCCGAGGTCAAGAAAGACTATCCCGAGGCGCTCTTCGTGGCTGAGGTTTATCAGAAGTCACTGTATCAGAAATATGTACGGGAGGTGGGCTTCGACCTGCTCTATGACAAATCCGGCCTATATGACACTCTTTCGGAGATTGTCAGAAACGAAAATCCTGATTTTGTGGAGCCTTGGCAGTCCGCGACCCGCATAACCGCATCGTGGCAGGACCTCGGTGACCTCCAGATGTATATGCTCAACTTCCTTGAGAATCACGACGAAACCCGTTTTGCTTCAGAATTCTTCGGCAAGGATGCGTGGAAGTGTTTCCCTGCGCTGGCAGTGAGCCTGTTTATGAACAAGGCAGCGTATATGAACTATTTCGGAGAGGAAACGGGGGAGAGAGGTATGGATGCGGAAGGTTTCAGCGGCAGGGACGGGCGTACAACCATCTTCGACTGGTGGGGTCCGGAAAAAGTGCGGGGGCTATGGAAACTCACACGCAAGCGCAATTATGAAAAGGCGGCAGAACTCTTCTCAATCAAGGACAGCAAAACACGCAAAGGACTGCTCCGCACCAGAGTGAAATCAGCAGTACAGCTTAAAGCACTTATGCTGGAGACCGGACTCAATGAACAGGAACTCCGGTTCTTTGTAAAATACACGTCCCTGCTCAAATTCGCCGCCACAGACAATGCCATCACCGAGGGAATGACTTACGACCTCTGCTACTGCAACTATGACTCGGAAGGTTTCGACAGGAACAGGCATTTCGTATTCCTTCGTGACGACCACGACGACACCTTCCTTATTGCGGCAAATTTCGGAAAAGAAGATGCCCGGATGCACATCAGCATACCCGAGAGGGCTTTCGAATGGCTGGAACTTGAACAGACTGAAAACTGCAATGCAACACATCCAGTGATATTGGACGTGCCGGCCGTGGATATCAGCATCATCAGGCTTTCTTCATCTTCAACACCACATCCGCAAGAGAAGAAGCATAGTTTTGCGAAAGGGGAATGACAGGGCAGGCATCCGAGTCAAGTATGACATAAGCCCCTCTCCCGTCATTCTGCATCATACGGATGCGCTTGGCATTCACAATATAAGATCTCTGGCATCTCACCAAAGGGGTGCCGGAGATTTTTGTTTCGAGGGAGGAAATCGTCATCCTCATCATATAAGAGGACAGACTTTCCCCTTTTTCATAGAAAAGATTGACATAATTGCCCTCAGATTTGATGTATAGAATGGAATCAAGGTCCACAGAGAAACGCAGCACACCGGAATCGTCGATGAAATTAATCATCCTTTGGGACATATCCTCCACTTCCTTTTCGTCCACTGGTACCGCTGTCTCCATTTTCAACATATCCATATCATCCTTCACCTGGACATAACTCGACACGGCATAAATGAGACTGTGCGGAATTGCAAGTATGGAGACCACGCAGAATATGGTCCTGAAAACCATCGAAGCAATGGAAGCATAAGACCCAAGAGAGCAGATTGAGGTGAATGAAAGATAGAGCAGGGCTATTGCGGCACACTCTCCGACAGTCCATGTCACATAAATCCAATTCTTCGCCCTATGTCTCGAACAAAAGTGCAGCCATATAGCTTTGCTTATCATCATTATAATGAGTGACAATATGAAAAACAAAGATGTTTTAATGGCAGATTCAAAGTCATATAATGAAAACCAGACTGAAGGGGAAAAGGGTTCGTAGATAATGAGGAAAATCGCAGCAAAAAAAAGAGTGTACCAGACTGAGGTGTAGGAAAAGTTCCCGAGCCTCAGGTTTCTCGGAACGGACTTGTTCATTGCTTTACGAAATTTGCTCATAGTTGGCGAAATTTTCACTTTACCCACATCAGTTTTTACGTCTCTTTGTCACACGGAGCCGCGCCTATATCCCAAAGACTATGCCCGCGTAGGGGACAGCCCGTTTTAAGAGGTAAATTTGCAACGGAATTTTTAGAAATCAAAAAAAATGTCAGAAATCAAGAAGAAAAATGTCCTTATTACAGGAGGAGCTTCAGGTATCGGAAAGCTTATGTGCAGGATGTGTCTGGAACAGGGCGCAGCAAAAGTCATCATCTGGGACCTGAACCTCAAGGCTATGGAAGAGACCGCAGCAGAATTTGCCGAATTGGGCAAGGTATATTATTATATGGTGAATGTTTCGGATGCAAAAGATATCGCAAACGCCTACGAAAAGACGAAGGAAGAAGCCGGTTATGTGGACATACTTATCAACAATGCCGGGATTGTGAAGGGCAACGAAACCTTCGACAAACAGAAAGTCTCTGATATTCAGCTGACAATGGACGTGAATGCCACTGCACCTATGCTTGTCGCCCTGGAAATCCTTCCGGATATGATGATGCGCAACAGCGGTCATATCTGCAACATTGCATCAGCAGCAGGAATGTTGGGAGTGCCAAGGCTTTCTGTCTATTGCGCCAGCAAATGGGCGGTTGCAGGATGGACCGAATCGCTCCGGATTGAATTGAAACAGGCCCGCAGCAAGGTTAAAGCAACCTGCATAGCTCCTTATTTCATCAACACCGGTATGTTCGACGGCGTGGACTCCAAAGTCTTCAACATACTGGAACCGGAACCGACTGCAGCACGTATCCTCAAGGCCATACGCAAGGATAAAGACTTCAAGGGCCTGCCTTTCCCTTACCATTTCATCAGATTCTGGCAGGGAGTATTGCCCAATTTCCTTTTTGACTTTATCTTCGGCAAAATTTTCGGAGTGTATTCAGTGATGGACCACTTCACAGGAAGAAAAGTCAAGAATCAGGCGGCGGCAAAAGCTGCATAAGCCAGTATAACACAGACAAAGGTATGATAAACACCACGGCAGAAAAAATCGAAAGCATTGCGGCAGCGCAGGCAGAATGGTTCCGCAAAAGCGACAGGCACGACATCGGTTTCCGCAAGGAATCCCTTCGTAAACTCAAATCCGCATTGCTCAAATGGCAGAAACCCATAGAGGAAGCGCTTTGGAAGGACTTGCACAAGTCTGCGGAGGAGGCTCTGCTCACAGAGACCAGCATTGTCCTGGGGGAGATTGACAATCACCTGAGGCACATCGACAGTTGGGCATCGGACCACTGCCGGAAAACCCCGCTCAAACTTTTCCCATCTCGCAGCCGCGTGATGAGCGAGCCCTTGGGGAATGCCCTCATCATTTCACCGTGGAATTATCCGGTACAGTTGCTGCTGAATCCGCTCGTTGGGGCGCTTTCAGCAGGCTGCACCGCTGTGCTCAAGCCTTCGCCCTATGTCCCGACCGTATCATCGGTTATCGGGGAAATGATTTCCGAGACCTTCCCGGAGGAACAAGTAGCTGTGGTTCAAGGAAATAGGGAAGTGAACCGGATTCTGCTACAGCACCGTTGGGACATTATTTTCTTCACCGGCAGTCCGGCCCTTGGAAAACAGGTGATGGAAGCAGCCGCCAAGAATCTCACCCCGGTGGTTCTGGAACTCGGTGGCAAATCCCCCTGCGTGGTGGACAGGGATGCGGATTTGGAAGTGGCCGCAAAGAGAATCGCCTGGGGCAAGTCGCTCAATTCTGGACAAACCTGCATTGCGCCTGACTATCTTTTGCTGCACAAGGACATCAAGGAGAAATTTCTGCGCCTTTTGCAGAAGCAGTTCAAGGTCTTGCTCGGAGAGGATGCACAACAAAGCAGACATTTTGTACGCATAGTCAACGACAAAGCATTCGGGCGTCTGAAATCCTACCTGAATTGCGGAGATATTGTATTCGGAGGCCGCACGGACGCATCTGAACGCTTTTTTGAGCCCACAGTCCTGGACAATGTCAGCCCTGATTCCCCTGTAATGCAGGAGGAAATCTTCGGTCCCATTTTCCCTGTCATATCTTTCGCGGAATTGGACGAAGCAGTTTCCTTTATAAATTCCAGACCAAAGCCGCTTGCCCTGTATTATTTCGGCAAGAGCGGCAGGAGAGTCCTGAAACAGACTTCTTCCGGAGGTGCCTGCATCAACGACACCATAATGCATATCGCCAATGAATACCTACCTTTCGGTGGTGTGGGCAACTCCGGTATGTCTGCTTATCACGGCAAGGAAAGTTTCGATGTTTTCTCACACAAGCGGGCTGTTGTGAACACCTGCACCAGAATTGACCTGCCTTTCAGATATATGCCTTACAAGCTGTTCTCCCTGACAAAGAAACTCCTGTAGCACAGGACATTACCCACCAACTTTTTGCGCACATCTGCCGACATTGGGATTCTACAATCCACTACCACAATGCTGACGACGGCGGAATTCAGCCACGGTGACGGCTGTGGCAACAGCGGCATTCAGTGATTCGCTGCCCCTGATGTCTGCAGGAAATGGAGGGATGAAAAGACGGCGATTGATGTGTGACGATAGTTCAGCCGAAATGCCTCTGGACTCATTGCCGGTCACGATTACAGCAGGGGCAGACATTCCGCAATCCAAGGCTTGGGAATACATATTTTCCCCGTCCAGAAAAGTACCATAGACATTGCCTCCGAGGCTTGTTACCTTGTCGGCGAGAAGGGGAAGGGAGCAGCGCACGACCTTTACCCTGAAAATTGCACCCATAGTCGCCTGAACAACCTTAGGGTTGAAAGTCTCCACAGTATCAGCCGATACGAAAACCGTCCTGATGCCGAACCAGTCTGCAATTCTTATGATAGTGCCCAAATTTCCCGGGTCTCTGATACCATCAAGTGCAAGATACAAACCATTTTCCTTCAATGATTCCCGCCAATCATCCTGAAGTGGAGGTTGAGATACGACAGCCAGTACCGGAGAGGGGGAGTCCAATGATGAAATCCTGGACATTGCGGTTTCTCCTATATCTTCAATACGGTAGATTCTCTTTATGGCAAATCCGGAAGCTGCGACTTCAGCAACCATTTTTTCACCTTCCACCACGAAGCACCCGTTTTCTTCCCTGGCTTTCTTTTGGGATAGTGAACGGATGAACTTGATTTCGTTATTGGAAATTTTGGGGTTGTTTTCAGACATAATACCGTTTTATCTCGCGAAGTTAGGCTATAATGTAACAATTTGCAAGTCCCTGCAGGCACAGAATAGGAATTATGCCCATATTTGCTTACATTTGTAGGTTTTCAAGTAATATATGAAGATATGCGCAAGTCCTTTATATCATCCTTACTCCCGCTGCTGGCGGTAGTGCTTGCGTTGTCTTCCTGCAGCACCACGAGGGTTCTGAAAGATGGCGAGTTCAGTCTTGCCGGTGCCAAGGTCACAGTGACCAATGACAAGGAATTCAAGGAATCCGGACTCACCCCATACATTCAGCAGAGACCGAACAGCAATTTCCTCTTCGGCTGGAATCCCTTCGTGAGCGTTTACAACTGGTCAAACGGCAAGGGAGGCCCGTGGGACAGGTTCGTACAGAAACTCGGCACGGCGCCCATCATCTATGACCCTTCGCTAGTGGACGAGTCCATCAGCAACATCAGCCGCCACCTTGAGTATCTTGGCTATTATGACTCCGATGTGCAAAGCGAGATAAAGGTCAAGAAAAAGAAGGTCTATGTCACCTACAAGGTTGAGTTGGGGAAGAGATATGTCATTGACAGTCTGGGCTATACACTTCCTGCCGGCAGCATTGCCAATGATTTCCTTGAGGCAAGCAGGGGCTCGCTGGTAAAAGTGGGGGATTATTTGTCCGAGTCGGAACTCGAGGCCGAAAGCGCCAGAGTCAGCACCATACTCCGCAACAAGGGTTACTACACATTCAACAAGAATTATTTTTTCTGCGAGGCTGACACACTTGCCTCTGACGGCAAGGCTCGTCTGGAAGTCAGCATTAAGGAATATACCCGCAATGAAACTGCCAAAGATGCGGTGCCTTTCCGCAAGTTCACCTTTGACAAAGTGAACATTTCCTATCCCAAGAAACTGAAAATTCGCCCGAAGGTGCTCGCTGAACTGACCACGGTGCATCCGGGAGACAGTTACAGCGAATCTGCCATCAACCGTACCTATACGAGATTGTCCGCTCTGAGGATGTTCTCGAGTGTAAATATCGGTGTAAGTGCCATCGACACCAGCAGGCTGCAATGCGACATCAACCTTCTGCCTTCCAAATTGCAGGGCATCAAGGTCAATGCAGAAGTTTCCATCAACTCCTCTGGCCTGTTTGGAGTTTCACCCAAGATTTCATATTATCACAAGAACATATTCAGGGGAGGAGAGTGGCTGAACCTCAGTTTTATGGGAAATTTCCAGTTCCAGTTCAAGGACAAGGTGAATTCCAATGAGTTCGGTGTGAGCGGAGGATTGAGTTTTCCACGTTTTGTCTTCATCCCCTCCCGGCTTTTCAAGGGAGCCGTGCCCCGCACTGAAATCAATGCTTCCTATAATTACCAGAACCGTCCGGAATACACCAGGAACATAATTTCCACCTCCATAGGCTTCAGCGGCAATGTCAATTCCGTCTTCTACTATCAGGTGTATCCTGTCCAGATGAATATAGTGAAACTCTTCAATCTGGACGAGGAATTCTACAAGTCCATGGAGAGGGACCCGTTTTTGAAAAATGCCTACGAGAACCATTTCGACTTGGGTTCCGGATACACGCTCTATTACACCACCAATTCGGAGGTGACTCCAAGATCAGATTATTGGTATGCAAGGCTTCAGGCAGACCTGGCTGGCAATTTCCTGAGTTTGTTCAAGCCGTTGATGCAGAAAGATGCAGACGGGGACGGTATGATTTGGAATACTCAGTATTCGCAATATATCAGAGGCGAACTCACTTTGGGACGTACTTTCTTCTTCGGCAAGAACGACAGGCAGGCATTGGCTTACAGGGCTGTAATCGGAGCCGGATGGGCTTATGGAAATTCAACTGCACTTCCATTTGAAAAGCATTTCTATGTTGGTGGAGCCAACAGTATGAGAGGCTGGCAGGCCCGAACTCTTGGACCGGGTCGTTCCCCGAAAGATAACTATTTCGTAATTCCTAACCAGACCGGTGATATACGTCTGGAGGCCAATCTGGAATACAGATTCCCGCTTTTCTGGAAGTTCAACGGAGCGGCATTCCTGGATGCCGGAAATGTATGGAATTTCAAGCGGAAGGACGCATTCAGTTCTGAGATTTCTCAAATCAGTTGGAGCAATCTGCTGGCCGGAATGGCTTTCAACTGGGGACTTGGGCTTCGCGTGGATTTGGATTTTCTTGTGCTTAGGCTTGACTGGGGTTTGAGGCTTCACGATCCGGCACTAACTGTCAACGGGGGGTGGGTGCACCCCAAGAACTGGTTTACCCGCGACGGGTACGGGCTACACTTTGGGGTTGGTTATCCGTTCTGACGGATAACCAACCCCAAAGTGTAGCCGGGTACTGGAAGCGGAGCTTCCAGTACCCGCTATATATGCCTAGGGGCTCTGCCCCTATTATACCCTGCGGCTCCGCCTTCCGTATTTGACTATTACATAGTCAAATACACAGCTCCCGCCGTCGCGCTGGTGCGCGAGTACGTAGTTGGATTCTTCGGGTGATAATTGCTGGTCTTTTTGTAAGGAAATGGAGACTAATGGATAGGCGGGGAATGCCTCGTGGATGCCTTCCGTACGTTGGGGCTGTTTCTTGATATGTACTCGCTGTAGGGAAGGCTGTATGGAAGAAATACAATAATAATTCTTAAATTTGCCAATCATTTTGTGAATGATTATGTGGTTGGCATTAGCATTTTTGTCTGCAGCATTGCTGGGACTATATGACACATCCAAAAAGGCAGCACTAAAGAACAATGCGGTAATTCCGGTGTTGTTCCTCAATACGGTATTCTCAACCCTGATATTCTCCAAGGTCATAATATCCTCATTCTCCGGAGCAACGGCATCCTTTGCAGAAATCGGAATTCTGAAAGCACATCTGCTGATTATAGCAAAATCCTGCATTGTATTGACCTCCTGGATTTTCGGCTATTTCGGCCTGAAACATCTCCCGATAACCATAGTAGGTCCAATCAATGCAACCCGGCCCATACTCGTTCTTCTGGGTGCAATGCTCATTTTCGGAGAAAGGCTCAACGCCTGGCAATGGGGCGGTGTAATCCTTTCATTGTTTTCCCTGTTGATGCTGAGCCGTTCAAGCAAAAAGGAAAATATCAATTTTGCACACAACAAATGGATATGGTTCATAGCTGCAGCCGCATTCACAGGAGCTTGCAGCGGCCTGTATGACAAATACATAATGCAAAAAATGGAACCATCCTTCGTCCAAGGGTGGTACAATTTCTACCAGATGCTGATGATGGGCATTGTTATGCTGAGCCTCTGGCTGCCGAACCGCCACAAATCCACTCCCTTCCGATGGAGCTGGGCCATTCCGCTGATTTCCATATTCATATCCGCAGCTGATTACGCCTATTTTTCCGCATTGAGCCAGCCAGACTCAATGATTTCAGTAGTGTCCCTCGTCCGCAGAAGTTCCGTCATAGTTTCTTTCCTATGCGGAGCCCTGATCTTCAAAGAACGCAACCTCAAAGCCAAAGCCCTCGACCTCGCAATGATACTCATCGGCATGGTCCTCATCTGGATCGGCTCACGATGAAATATTATCATTTATGGCTTTAGGCTGAACTTCACTTCTTATAGTACTTCGGCCAGAGGCCTTCCAGACGGGAAAGGAGTTGAGATTCTTTCTGATTGTCGGCAGGGGAGTAGAAGACTGTGCCTGAGAGGTCCGACGGGAGGAACTCCAGGTCGGCGAAATGGCCGGGGTAATCGTGGGCGTACTTGTAACCGTCAGCATAGCCCAATTCTTCCATCAGTTTTGTCGGGGCATTCCTCAAATATAGCGGCACAGATGAAGTTTGAGTCTTGCGCGCCACTTCCATCGCCTCATTGATGGCAAGATAAGCGGAATTGCTCTTCGGGGAGGTCGCAAGATAAATCGTAGTCTCCGACAGCGGAATCCTCGCCTCAGGCATACCTATATTATGTACAGTCTGAAAACAGGCATTGGCCAGTAACAGAGCATTTGGATTCGCCAGCCCTATGTCCTCCGCAGCAAGAATGCACAACCTGCGTGCGATGAACAGCGGGTCTTCACCCCCGACAAGCATCCTGGCAAGATAATATACAGCGGCATTGGGATCAGAGCCCCTCACGGATTTGATAAAGGCTGAGATAATGTCATAATGCATCTCACCGCTTTTGTCATATATCGCAACATTCTCTTGCAGAGACGCAGTAACAAGATTGTTATCTATTAGAATCTGCTCTCCGACCCGATGTGAGGCCACAATTATGTCCAGAATATTCAGCAGCTTGCGTGCATCTCCAGAGGAATACCTGAACAAAGCATCCGTCTCCACGACCTTGATGTCCAGACTGCGCAAAATCTCATCTTCAGCCAAGGCCTTCCGCAGCAGAACTTGCAGATCCTCCTTTTCCAGGCTCTTGAGCACAAAAACCTGACAGCGGGAAAGCAGGGGAGTGATGACTTCAAAAGAAGGGTTTTCCGTAGTGGCCCCAATCAGAACAAAGGTCCCGTCCTCTACTGCTCCGAGCAGAGCATCCTGCTGGGACTTGCTGAAGCGGTGTATCTCATCTATGAATAGCACTGGAGTCGCCCCGGATCCGAAAAGACCCCGCGAACGGGATTTGTCAATCACTTCACGCACTTCCTTCACACCCGAACTGACCGCCGAAAGAGTGTAGAATTCACGTCCAGCAGACTGGGCCACAATACGTGCAAGCGTGGTTTTGCCCACCCCCGGAGGCCCCCAAAGTATGAAAGAAGTGAGGTTGCCGCTCTCAATCATATTGCGCAGAACGCAACCTTCACCGACAAGATGTCTCTGCCCCACATAACCATCCAGGCTGTGGGGACGCATTCTCTCTGGAAGCGGTGCCGGCATTATTCGATTTCCTTGCCGTATGCTCTGCGGCGTTTATGCTGCTCCTTTTCGAAGTTTTTCCATACAGCCTGGATGCTGTCGTTGGTCTCAAGTTCTGCAGTGGTCTCCACATACTTGAATCCCATCTCCTTGAGTCGTGGATACAAATCTGCGATAATCACGGCATTGAGGCCACGGCTACGGTAATCCTCCCTCACTCCCATAAGCAGCAAATCGAGAGTGTCGCAAGGTTTCCAGAATATGGCCTTGAGCAAATGATACCATCCGGTAGGGAAGAGTTCACCGTTGCACTTCTGAAGCGCGAGGGAAAGATCCGGCATAGTGATACCAGCAGCAATCAACTCTCCCTTGTCATCTTCCACAAAACTGACCATACGGGTGTCAAGGAGAGAAAGATATTGCTTTGTGTAAGCATCTATCTGCTTGTCATTCAGCACTGAAAAGCCATACAGTTTATAATAGGTCTCGTTGATGAGCTTGAAGAATTTGCGCCCGTAATTTTCCTTGTCAATCATTTCTCTGCTGACCTTCCTCACGTTCAGATTGTATTTCTTGACGATAAGGTCTGCAAACTGATAGTACTTCTGAGGCAGTTCTTCAGGGAAGGTGATTCGGTATTCCACCCAGTCTGTCTCCTTTTTGAAACCGAGTTTCTCAAGAATCTGAGGATAATAAGGGTGATTGTATAAGCCCGTCAAAGTGGCAAGACGGTCGAAGCCCTCAATGAGCATTCCTTCAGGATCAAAATCTGTAAATCCCAAAGGACCAACGATTTGCTTCATCCCCCTTTCCTTGCCCCAGGCAGCCACAGCATCCAGCAGAGCCTTTGCAACCTCCTCATCATCAATGAAATCTATCCAGCCGAAACGAACCTGTTCCACCTTCCAGCTTTCATTGGCCTTCGGATTTATGATAGCCATAACCCTTCCGGCCAGTTTCCCGTCCTTGTAGGCAAGGAATGGCTGCCACTGGCAGAAATCCATGGCTCCGTTTTTTTTAGGATCGAAAGTCGCGTAATCGTCCGAGATAAGACTTGGACAATAATATTTGTTTCCTTTATATAGATTGTTGGCAAAATAGATGAAATCTCTCATCTCGCTCTTGCTCTGTGCCTTTCTGATTTCAACAGACATAAGATTTCAAACTAAAGATTAAAGTAATTCTTTTGGGGTTACTGAACCAATTGCATCAGTCATTATTTGAGTACCGTCCACTGTAGCGTCCGAACATAATATTCAGCCCAACAGTCACGGAAGTAGTCACTGCATTGACCGGTACCCATTGAGGTGTCACATTGGTCAACGGAATATATGAATCAGTACCCACAAAAAGATTAAGTCCAGGAAGATGAAAACTCAAGGCAGCACCTGCAGAATGTCCGAATGTGGAGTAGGCATAATTGGTGCTGATACTGAACCAGTTGACAGGATCCAAATTGATGCAGAAACGGCCCTCTGTCCAAGTGGCGGATTTTCCGGAAAACTTGGTGGAAGAAAGTGCACCTACGGAAAGTCTCTCATAGAAAGGCATACGGTATTGCAGGCCCGCATAAAGCATAGGGGAGAGCATTGTGGTTTTTTTCACGCCATATTCTGTTGAATGAATTTTGATGCAGTTCTGAAGTTTTTCTCCAAGCTGGGAGAAATCTGTCGTAGCGGTATTGTCCACAACCACATATTCCACAGGCTGTCCGGAATCATCCTTCAACCCCTCTCCGAGATAGCAGTTGTTCCAGGATATGAAGCCCAGGTCTGTCACGGAAACCGATGCAGTAAAATTCTCAAGAAAATCCACTGTCACCCCCAAATCAACTGCTGCTCCGGCACTTCCGAAAGTGGAACTGATGTTGGAAAGCAGATCCGGATTGGAAAAACTCTCTCCAAGACCCGCAAAATTATAGTTGCCATCCTCATCCACAGGCAATTCAGCCTTTGCAGGTAGAGCCATCATAAGTTTGCCTGCGGTGGAAATGGTCCATTTGTCGCTTGCTGCCTGAAGACGTGTTCCTGTGAGATCCAACTCAGCTGAAGCCAATCCGAACAGAGCCTTGACCCTAGCTCCGAGCCTGACGTGTTTGCCTATAGGGATATTGAATCCGTAAGCAACTGACAAATAAGTATTTGCGCTCACCCCAAGATTATCCAGACTAAATTTATCACCGTTGACTGTGCCTTCCTTGGCAAACCTGAAAAGGTCATAGGGGAGAGAGGCATTCACATCGGCCTTTAGGGAAACCTCGAAATTGTGGAACATCCTGAAACTGCTTCCAGTCCAAAAGCCGAAGGCAATGAGCGAGAGATCCGTATTCACGTTCAACTTATTGATAGGCTTGAATTTGCTCAAGGCAAACTCTGCCGGGACCTCTGAATTCAAGAAAAGCGTAAGACCGCTACCGTCAGACTTTGGGTACAGTATTGATGACAAAGCCAGGTTTGTGGAAACCCCTGCATTAGTGTTGCCGAGTACAGGAATGCTGAAAAACCCGCGGCTGGATCCAATTGCAGGATTCATCTTGAAGTTGAATGCATAACCGTCCATAAAATAGCCGGTCCTCATATTCTGTGCAGAAAGGCCTGAAATAGCCAAAACCACAGCCAAAACTGTTGCTATAACTCTTTTCATAGGCGATTATTCATTTTTATTTGATTCAGGATTGATATAAATTCCGCTTTCAGTACCGGCCACAAAATCCGTAATGACCAGAGACTGCTCAGCATTGAGTGTAGCCACCGTGCCTTCCGGAGACTTCGCAGTAATCTTGAATTTCAGTTTCTGTATGGCAGTAACTGCTGAAGAGTCTTTTGAAACAAAGGCAAGACGGAGCTTGGAGGTGGCAGGAGTCTGAACGGAACCGGCTGGAACATAATCAATTGCATTGCCAGCCTCGTCCAGGATAACCACAAGCACTTCCACATTATCCACCACCTGGTCTGCATCATCCAGCATCTGGCAGTCCAAATCAATATCCAGAGGAAGAGTATTTACCACTGATGCAGCAAGATACAAGTCATTGAATCCCACATTGCCGAGATCCACTCCGAGAGCCGCCACCTGTTCGGTTTTGAAACTTACCTTCTTGAAACTGAACGGCGTTTCAAGAGAGTAATTTACCGCAACAGAATACTTTTCCCCTAGATTCAAGGTAGTGAATCCAGCTTTGTCCACCCAGGTGACTTTGATATTTTCAATCGCAAACTTGTCAGGGATAGGGGAGACAAGATCCGTAAGCCCCGGCACCACAACTTTTTCGCCCGGTTGCGCTTCACCATATTTCCCGGATTCAGAGATGTAGAAACTCTTATCTGCTGTCCCCGCTGGAACACTGAGTTCAGAACCATCACCTCCCACACTCTTTCTTGTATTCTCAAGACCACTTCCATTATATGACACCAAATCCGTAGATAGTTTGAAATCAAAAGGTGTGTTGTTTGTCGCTATAAGATTGAAACACAAATCCTCAAGTTCGAAATCGAATGATCCGCCCTCCTTGAAATCTTCCGGAGCATCGATATTCATGGACACATCCGGACAACTCAACTGGGGTTCTGCCACAACCTCCACATTGTCAACTTTAATGGAATTTATGACAGCTTTGCCAATAAAACTGAACTCAACCCCAGATTGTTCCACCTGGATACTGGACTCGCCAGGAAATTCAATACTGAAACTGACAGGAATATTCAGGCTGCCGGCCACCACCTTTTCCACCTTGATGCAATTGATTCTACACCTGATGGTAAAACCTGTTTTGAATCCCGTAATACTCCCAATTTTCAGGACATTAGGCTTGACCTCATCGAAAAATATCTTTCCGTACACTTCGTTTTTACCCTTCTCGATGAGTTGAGGGTCACTGAAGTTCATATTGTCAGGGAGAGTCATCACAATACCCTGTTCAAAATCAGCAGTCAAAGTCGAACTGCTCGGTTTGAGGCTGAGGTAAAGATAGGTGTCCTTCAAAAAAATCTTTCCCAATTTCTTGATGGAGGTATCAATGTCAGTCACTTCAATAGCTGAATCGCCTTGGATGGCGGACAAATTAAAGGTTTTTTTATAGCCAACAGACTCAGGAGGGAAAACAATCCCATTGCTTTGCTGTTGGACACTGATTGGTGGAATATCAAAATCCGCGAAAGAATATTCGGCACTGAATCCTTCGGAAGGTTTAATGACAAACTTGTAATCTCCGTTTGGGTCCACCTTGACAACATCGTTGCCTTCCATAGAAATGAGGTCACCAAGCCTGTAGGAGAAATCCTGCTCCATTTTCAGAGGCATTTCCAGCTTTCCGCCTATGTTCATCTCTAAATCAATAGGCTTCGAAAGGTCATAATCCTTGTTAACGCAAGACACCAGAGCAAAAGTGGTTGCAGATAGCATAAACGATAGGATAAATGCAAAATGCTTTTTCATATAATTATGAATTGGTTAATATTCCATCAAATCTGTTATCACACAGACTGACAAAGGTAATAAAATAATGCTAGTTTTTTACTAAATTTGCCCCGCTATTCGCCATTTGGCGACATATTTTGATGAAACGATGAATTTTTTGACTATAGTATTGATTGCAGTCGGCCTGTCTATGGATGCCTTTGCCGTATCGGTTTGCAAGGGCATATCCCTTAAGGATGCTGATTGGAAACAAGCTGTCCAGGTGGGACTCTGGTTCGGCCTTTTTCAGGCTCTGATGCCTCTGGCAGGCTATTTTGCAGGAAACAGATTTCTGGATCTGATCAGCAGCTGGGACCATTGGATCGCGTTTGCTCTGTTGCTTTTCATTGGGTTGAATATGGTTCGGGAAGGTCTCAAGGATGCAAAAGGGAAGCCGGTATGTTGCGGTGAATGTGGACATAACGATTTGGGATTCAAGACTATGCTGATGGAAGCAATCGCAACGAGCATAGATGCACTGGCAGTCGGAGTTTCATTTGTGGCCATCAGTAACCTGAATATATGGGCAGCCGTAGGGATTATTGGAATCGTGACATTTGCATTTTCGGTTGTCGGAGTCGGAGCCGGTACTCGTATCGGGAAAAAGTTTGCGGCCAAAGCAGAAATTACAGGAGGTATAATATTGATTTGCATTGGATTGAAGATTGTTCTGGAGCACACTATGAACATCTGAGACTCCCCTTCATATTAAAGTTATACAATTTATATTATGTTAACTTATCTATAAAAATTGAGCAATAACGACCATTCCCGCCCTATCCGGGAAAACAAAAATAATTGGAATGAGAAAAAAACAAGAAATTATACTGAACGACATAACAATCGAGTCCGTAGCCGCTGAAGGAAAAGCCTTGGCCCACGTGGACGGTACGGTAGTATTTGTACAATTCGCTGTACCGGGTGATGTGGTGGACATAAAAATCACGAAGAAAAAGAAAAACTATATGGAAGGCTACATTCTTGCCCTGAAAAAGCCGTCAGAGCACAGATTGGAGCCTTTCTGCAAATATTTCGGCATCTGCGGCGGATGCAAATGGCAACCGCTTCCGTATCCTATGCAGTTGCAGGCCAAGCAGCAACAGGTCTATGACCAGCTGGTTCGCATAGGTCACCTTCAAGTACCTGAGATTCAGCCGATTATAGGCTCAGAAAAGACCACAAACTATCGCAATAAGCTGGAATTCACCTTTTCTGAAAGACGCTGGATTTATGAAAATGAAGATCCTGATGCCCTGAGTCCGGAACAAAGATTGGGACTGGGCTTCCACGTGGGCCGTTTCTTCGACAAAGTCCTGGACATAGACTGCTGTCACCTTCAGCCCTCCCCTTCCAATGAGATACGCAATTTCATCCGCCAGTATGCAATAGCTAACGGCCTGAGTTTCTTCAACATACGTGAACATCACGGCTTTCTCAGGACAATGGTCGTGAGGAATAACGAAAAGGGCGAGGTCATGCTCATCCTTTGCTTCTATCACGAGGATGAAAACGCCCGCCGTATGCTCCTGGATGCTGTTGCAGATGCATTTCCCCAGATTGTGTCCCTTTACTATGTCATCAACGGCAAAGCCAACGACTCCATCTCAGACCAGGATTGCATATTATATAAAGGTATGGATGCAATCTATGAGGAAATGGAAGGTCTGCGCTTCAAAATCGGCCCGAAATCCTTTTACCAGACCAATACGGCTCAGGCCCTCAAACTTTACCAGACAGCGCGCGAATTTGCACAACTGACTGGAAATGAGGTTGTTTATGACCTTTACACAGGCACGGGGACCATTGCACAATTCGTATCATCCAAAGCATCCAAGGTAGTAGGTATAGAATATGTGGAGGATGCTATCAGGGATGCACGTATAAATGCCTCCGACAACGGAATCAGCAATTGCACTTTCTACGCCGGGGATATGAAAGATGTGCTTACATCGGAATTTATTGAGCAAAACGGTCATCCTGACGTAATCATTCTGGACCCTCCAAGAGCCGGGATTCATCCGGATGTGGCAAAAGTCATACTGGAGGCACAGCCGGACAGAATGGTGTATGTCAGCTGCAATCCGGCATCCCAGGCAAGGGACCTGGAAATTTTGTGCCGGGATTATGAAATAACGGCAGTCAGGCCCGTGGATATGTTTCCGCAGACTCATCACGTGGAGAATGTCGTTGCGCTGCGATTAAAGAAGTAAAAATTAAAACTTGCGAAACTGGAGTTATGCTTATACAATTATTGATTCTTGCAGGTGGGCTGGCCCTTATTCTCCTGGGTGCAAACTGGCTTGTGGACGGAGCTTCAAGCATTGCCAAAAAAGCTGGAGTAAGTGAATTCGTCATAGGGCTGACTATCGTTGGCATAGGCACATCAATGCCGGAACTGGTGGTAAGTTGCACCGGGGCGCTTCAGGGCAGTTCGGATATTGCAATAGGCAACGTCATAGGTTCCAACATATTCAACGTGATGCTGATTCTTGGAGTTACCGCCCTGATTTGCCCGGTGACAATCACAAAAACGAACCGCAATCTGGATATGCCTCTGAATCTGGCAGTTACGGCAGCCCTTGTGCTCCTTGGAATGAAACATTCAATCTTCGGACTGGGAAACGACAGCCTGAGCCGTGTGGAGGGAATACTTATGCTCGCAATATTCGCTCTCTATCTCTACCTCTCATTCAAGAAAGGCAAAGTGACCGAAGAAGAGGAAGAAACGGAGGTAAAGCTCTACAAAACCCCGGTCGCAGTCGTTATGATAATCTTCGGACTTGTAGCGCTTGTAGGCGGAGGACAGTTGTTCGTCAATTCGGCGGTGGAACTTGCCAAAATGTTCAACGTTTCGGAAAAATTCATCGCAATTACGATTCTCGCGGGAGGCACATCTCTGCCTGAACTTGCAACCTGCGTAGTGGCTGCAGCAAAGAAAAGGTCCCAACTCGCACTCGGGAACATACTCGGCTCCAACATCTCCAACATACTGCTCATACTTGGCGCGTCTGCCACAATAACTCCCCTGTCGTTTGGGAACATCAGCGTCATAGACATTACGGCAGTCCTCGGTTCAGCTGCATTTCTTGTCTTTTGCGGGCTTTGTTTCAGAAAACGTGCAAGGCTTGGGGTTCCGGAAGGCATCATATTGCTCCTGATGGAAGTTGTTTATATGACTATGCTCATTCGCTCTGTTATTTAACACCACAACAGCATATTTCGAAATACTCAACTGAAGGTCAATAAGTAAAACAAAATTGTTAAAAGGCATAACAAATATGTTACCTAATATCTTTCAGACATCCATACCGATTATCCCTGCAGATTCCCTGGATTTAAAGGGTTCAGCTGAAAAATTTGTAGAAAAAGTAACCACCACCCCGGCCGACGTGCTTCTGAAAGAATTGGGCAGCGATGCCCTGCAGTTCGGCCTCAAAGTGCTTGCTGCCCTGGCCATTTACTTTATCGGAGCCTGGGTAATCAAGAGAATCAAGAAACTTCTGGGCAACATATTTGAACGACGGAAAACTGACAAAGCCATTGCTTCCTTTACTATGAGCCTTGTCAGCATCTCACTGACCATCCTCCTCATCATACTGACAGTAGGCACACTCGGGGTGAACACCACCTCTCTGGCTGCAATCCTGGCTGCAGGAGGTATGGCCATAGGTATGGCGTTGAGCGGTACGGTGCAGAATTTTGCAGGCGGGATTATGCTGCTGGTATTCAAGCCTTTCAAAGCTGGGGACTTCATTGAGGCTCAGGGTTTCAGCGGCACTGTCAGCGAAGTGAATATCGTCAGCACCAAACTCACCACTACCGACAACCGAGTAATAGTTTTGCCAAACGGCTCATTGTCCAGCGGAACCATCAACAACATTTCGCAGAATCCCATACGCAGACTTGAATGGAAAATAGGAGTGGAATATGGCAGCGATATTGATGTGGCCAGAAAAGTCATTCTGGAGATACTCAATAAGGATTCAAGGGTACTTCACGGAAAAGATGCTCCTGATGAACCATATATAAGATTGTCGGCGCTCCTTGACAGCAGTGTGGAGATTCAAGCCCGTTGCTGGGTCAGAACCAATGACTACTGGGACCTTCTTTGGGAAGTCAATGAACTCATTTACAAGGAGTTACCTAAAAATGGCATAGATTTCCCATTCCCTCAGCTGGATGTGCACTTGCACAACTGACTTCGGATCCCAGTCGCTTTGCGCCAGCCCCGATTGGCAAAAGCTTAGACCAATAAATCGCCCTTGGCGCGTATATCCTTGGTAACTATAGGATTGGCATAGATTTTCAGGAAATGGTCACGCACCCCGGCACGATCCAGCTCAGGCTCAATCGTATCAAGCTGGTGTTCCATATAAGACTCGAACCACTCCTTGTCAGCAAGATCGTAACGGTCTGCAAATCGTGTGGTTCCATTAAGAATGTCATAGGCGACATAATTGTTCTTCCACAGACGGAAACCGTCCACCACACGCATATTCACTGCGTGACGTATATACTGGTAACGGTCATTCTTTTCACACAATGAAGCCAGCGAAATCTCTTCGTGGGTAAGAGGCCTACCGATATTCAGATGAATGTTGCCCTTGGGCTGGGTCACTCCCACAAGGATACTGTTCAAATCCTCCGACTTCTGTTTCACATAGCGCCCATCTCTGGCCGTGATGAAAGTCTCCCTGGCTTTCAGAATGTCACAAGGCTCAATTTCATAGGAAATGCTCATAGGAAGTATATTCAGTTCCTCGAAATTCTTCCTGAAATTGCCGGGTTCCCCACTCATATCCAGCATCTTGAGCAGGCCCTGCTCAGTCGTGTCATAACCATCCTTGGTGCGTCCCTGCCTTTGCGCAAGCCAGACTGAAGACATACCGGTTGTGATGCTTCGACGTATGTATTTCGAAAGTCTCTGCGAAGAAAGGTAGAGTTCCCTTGCTGCCACCCCCCTGATGACCTTAATCATCCTGTTCGAACGGATCAGGTACTCTATGAACTGATTCTGTATCAGATTGTCACCTACGGCAATTTCTGTCAAAGGAATATTGTTTCTGGACAGTACGTACTGGGTAATGGCCGGATCGAGAATGATGTCCCTGTGGTTTGACAGTGCCAGGAACTTCTTGTCGGCACTGATATTGGAAATTCCGTCATAGGAGAAATTGTGTGCAGTCCTGTCGAGAATGCGGCGCACAACCTTCGCCATAACCAGCAACTGGAATTCATCCACAGACTTGAGTTGCAGAAATATATTCTTCAGATAGTCCCCACTTTCTTCAGGAAAAAAATAAAGGGATATTTTTTCGAGCAAGGGATTTTCGGAAATATGACGGAATGCGTCCTGTGCCTCTTCGTCAGTTCTATAAGGTCCGATGGCATCAATGTCGTTGAAATCTTCCATAGTTCAGTTGATATTATTCCTGAGCAGATTGTTTCAAAATGCTCAAGAAAATGTTAATTCTCCGCGAATTTATAAAAACTCTGACGCAATCCCAAACGAAAAGCCATAAAATGCCACTATTCTCGACATACGCTCCGATGCAGCAGCGAGCTGTCACCATAACTCAGAAAACGGAAACCATTGTCCAGCGCATAGTTGTATATGCTTTTCCAATCCCCGCCCACAAATGCCGAAATCAACAGGAGCAAGGTACTCTGAGGCTGGTGGAAATTCGTAATCAACCTGTCCACAACCCGGAAACGGAAGCCCGGAACTATAATGATTCTCGTACCGGAGTATAGCCTTTCCAGTCCCTTGGAGTCCATATATGAAAGCAGTGCGTCCATTGCCTCCACAAAACTTGCATCGATATGGTCCTCATAAGCCTCCCACTGGCTTACCTCTCCCGGTTCACCCTTCTCAATGCAGTGCAGGCCAAGATAGTACAACGACTCGAGAGTCCTGACCGACGTGGTGCCTACTGCCGTGACCCCACCTTTGCAGTCCCTGAGCCTCTCGATCAGCTCCCTACGTACAGAAAAGGGTTCCCTGTGCATATTGTGCTTGGAAACCAGGCTTTCTTTCACAGGCAGGAAGGTCCCGGCCCCCACGTGCAGACAGACCTCCTCCATATCCACACCCTTGGCTTCAATGGCGTCAAGAACTGTGCGCGTAAAGTGCAGACCGGCAGTTGGAGCTGCTACAGAGCCCCTGTAACGTGCATAAAGAGTCTGATATCTCTCATTATCAATGGCTTCGGTCTCCCTGTTCAGATAAGGAGGTATGGGAATACGGCCGCAGATTTCCAAAACCTTTGAAAAAGGGTGCCCTCCTTTCCAGCGGAATTCCACTATGGCTGTACCTCCGTCTCGTTCTACAGGAGTGGCTGAGAGCGAAATTTCGTCCACCAGAGCATCATCAAGGGTATTTACAAGCTGCAATCTGTCACCTTTCCACTTTTTGGCATTGCCTATGATGCATTTCCACCTGCAAGTTTCCGTACTGGCAAAAATCAGGTTGTATTCCACAGGTTGGACTGGTTCAAGGCAAAAAACCTCTATAAGCGCCCCGGTCTCCCTCCTGAAGAACAATCTTGCCGGCACAACCTTGGTGTCGTTGAAAACGAATATGCCATTCGGTTCAATCAGAGAAGGAAGTTCCCTGAATATATGCTCGGAGATGTGTCCCGACTTATATTCAAGCAACTTTGAAGAATCCCTCTCGGACAAAGGATATTTTGCAATTCTGTCCTCGGGCAGGGGGTAATTGTAGTCTTCTATATGTATTTCAGGTATCATATAATTTCAAAATTCATATGGGGACGCAAATTTACTCATAAATATTGTACTCTTAAGCATTCATTGAAAAAATGTCTGCGCAACATTATGAAATCTATCTGGTTTATCTACAACTTCTCACTCTTCTCATGTGATTTACTTTTGTAACAATACATATCCGCAAATCTAATGTCACTTTTGTAA
Organism: Rikenellaceae bacterium; assembly: GCA_022777205.1. GTDB lineage: Bacteria > Bacteroidota > Bacteroidia > Bacteroidales > UBA932 > Cryptobacteroides. Next base: position 12,016 of record JALFGP010000097.1, on the reverse strand, counting down.
ATTTCACCTGCAAAATTCCGAAATTATTGACTCAGTTATCCACTGTTCAGAAATCTAACATAATAAAAATTTATAGGCGTAATCGTATTTTGTTAAAGTATTAAAAACCACCATTTTATAGCTGCATATATAAAGTGTAAAGTTAATTAACTTTCCCATAATTCGCTCTTCAAGCCGAATTTCACGCTTCAGAGCCACTAAAATACAAGACTAAAGGCTTAAAACCCAAGGCAATAAATCAATTTATATAATGTTATTGTTAATACTTTACCTCTCCCCTTTTCAACATCCTATTAACATTTGCAAATCAATCCCCATTTGCATATTTCTATTTTTCTATTTACCTTTGTAAATCAAATATACACAATTATGAATATTCGTATCTCACAGTTTCTGAATGCCGAGAACATCACCCAGGCACAGTTTGCCGACACTATTGGTGTGGCCAGGGCAAGTATTTCCCATATCATAGCCGGAAGAAACAAACCCAGCTACGATTTCATAACTTCCGTGCTCAAACACTATCCAAGGCTGAATCCCTATTGGCTTATGCTCGGAAAAGGCCGGATGTACATTGATTCAGAATCGAAAATTGACGTGGACTCCCCCGTTCTTCCGCAAAAAAACGATTCTCAGACAGATTTGCTCTTTCCATTGGAAACTGCCCCAGCGGAGGAAATGAGCAATTTGCCTGGGGAAGAAACTGTGGAACAGACTATGGAACAAGCCTCCCACTCCGGACTTGCTCCATCCAGACGCATAAGCCGGATTATAGTCCTTTTCGACGATGGAAGCTTTCAAGAATTTTAGTATCTTTGTCATCCTGAAAACGGAAGCTGACTATGTACAAATCCTTATTGAACCTTTTTCTGAAACATAATACCACAGACAAGGCTTTCAAAATTGCAGCAACAACCCTGTCTTTGATAAGGAGTATCCCATTCGGAAAGCAACTGCTCAGATTGAGATACAAAAGCAGAATCAAGGAGAACCTGCGCAAAGAAGTTTTCGGGCTGGAATTCAAGAACCCCGTAGGATTGGCTGCTTCAGTGGACAAGGATGCTTCATATTACGACATTCTTTCCGAATTCGGATTCAGTTTTATCGAAGTCGGTCCGATGTGTATCTCATCCGATCCCACCCATATCAAATTGCGCCACGAAACCACTCTCAGGCACGCTGTGGAGCATCTCAGGAACGAGAGACCTGAATGCATCATCTCCGGGAACATCACCCGGAATGAGAAAAGCAAAGGCTCGGCCGAAGTCATACGGGATTATGAAGAGGCTTTTGCACTGCTTTACGATTTTGTGGATATGATAGTAATCTCCCCTCAGTATTCCCTGCTGGAAACTGATGAACAGACAGATATATCCGACATACCGGACATTATCGACAGGATGCTGACCCTCAGGATGTACTACGATGTGAATAAACCCATACTCGTGCGGCTTACCCCTTCCCTCAGCCACAGCCAGACTGATGAACTCATAAATTGCTGCCTAAGTTCAGGTATTGACGGGGTGGTTGCAGGAGGCACAGTGCGATCCATCAGTGACAAAAGCGGTGAGGACCTGCTACAGCGCAACCTCGAATTCGTGAAATATATCAGCCGTATGTCCAATGGGCTGCTTCCAATCATAGGAGTCGGAGGAATTATGAACGGAGAAGGTGCGATGCAGATGATGGATGCAGGAGCTGTACTCGTGGAAGTCTTCACCGGATTCTTTAGGGAAGGGCCATCAATTGTCAATGAAATAGTCAGTTACATATCTGCACAAGAAAGAGTAAAGGCATAGGGAACAAAAATGGAAAAGACTCAAATTACCGCATCTGTATGCACAATTGGTGACGAGATTCTAATAGGGCAGATTGTGGACACGAATTCATCTGCCATTGCCACAGCCCTCAATGAAATAGGCGTCAAGGTGAGACGAATGATATCAATTGCAGATGACCGGGAACAAATCCTCACATCATTGGAGAATGAATTGAAAGACAATGAGATAGTCATTGTTACAGGAGGCCTCGGTCCCACAGACGACGACATCACCAAACCTGCCCTGGCCGAGCTTTGCGGATGCAACACCTACCGCACCGATGAGAGGCAATTGGATGTGGTCAAAAGCATCCTGCACAGCCGGGGACTGGACCTTCTGGATGTGAATATTGCCCAAGCCAAGGTTCCTGAAGCCTGCGAAGTGATTGTCAATCGGAAAGGTACGGCACCCATTATGGTATTCCCTTTCGGAAAGGAGCGCTACGGCCACCAAGCCAGACTTTACTCGATGCCTGGTGTGCCTTTTGAAACCCTGGCCGCTCTGCCTGAGGTTATGGAAGACATAAAAGCCCATTTTGAATGTGGGACCATAACACACAGAACGGTTATGACCTTTGGAATGGCGGAATCTGCTCTCTCAAAACGTATTGCCGTTTGGGAACATTCCCTCCCTGAGGGGGTTCACCTTGCCTATCTGCCCAATACCCTCACAGGCGTACGGCTGAGGCTTTCCAAATTCGGCGGCGAACAGGGAGAGAACGAGGCTCTTCTGGAAGGCTTGTTTGCAGAGCTCAAGTCAGAACTGGGCGAGCTGGTCTATGCAGATTCAGACAGCAATCTCCAGACTGAAATAGGCCGTCTTCTTTCTGCTCATCAGCTCAAACTCAGTGCAGCAGAGTCCTGTACGGGAGGAATGATCTCTCATCTGATTACCTCTGTTCCGGGATCTTCCGCCTACTACCTCGGTTCAGTAACTTCCTATGCAAGCGAAATCAAGGAAAAGCTGCTTGGCGTGCCAAAGGAATTAATCGAAAAATATACTGTGGTGAGTCCTGAATGTGCAGCGGCTATGGCAGAAGGAGTGAGAAGACTGACCGGAAGCGATTACTCGATTGCCACAACAGGAAACGCCGGGCCGACAGCCTCGGAAGGCCAGCAAGTGGGGCTTGTGTGGGTGGCAGCATCTTCTTCAAAAGGTACCCAAACCAAGTCTTTCTACTACAGAAATGACAGGAAACGCAATATTGAACGCTTTTCTGCAGCTGCTCTTCATTTTTTATTTACCAAAATCAAATCTGAGGTCAAATAGTTGATAAACAATACGTGTAACAAATTAGTTTTATTATAAAACATTTTTGTTACACGTATTAATTAGAATTTGTAAACAGTTCTGAGACTATAAAACTCAATTATGCGAGTCTCTGACGCACGGCTTCGTACATCACAACAGCCGCAGCAATGGACACATTCAGAGAACCAATGTTCCCGGACATAGGAATTGCCACTTTTTCATCAGCAAGTTCAAGCATAGCAGACGATATGCCCTTTCCTTCCGAGCCCATCACTATGGCAACCGGTCCCTTCAGATCCGCATCATAAATCAACTTGTCCACCTTTTCGCTTGCTGCCACAATTCTGAATCCGGCCTGTTTGAGATAGTAGGCTGCATAACGCAAATTCGGAACTCGGCAAGCATCAATCCTGTTCAGGGCACCGGCAGAAGCTTTGACGGCCTCCGCATTTATGGCTGCACCACCTTTGGCCGGCACTATGATTCCGTTGCCTCCGACACACTCCAGTGTACGCGATACAGCTCCGAGATTGCGTACATCGCTCACGCCGTCAAGAATGACCAGCAGAGGATTTGCGGTCTTGCCAAAAGCCTTTTCAACCATTTCCTCCAGCCCCACAAGTTCAATCTGGGACACATAGGCCACCACTCCCTGATGAGCACCGCGGACCGCTCTGTTGAGCCTTTCCACAGGCACGAACTGACAATTGATTTTTTTCTCGCCTATCAGGGCATATAGCTGCCTGAACTGCTCCCCTTCCATACCTTGCTTGAGCAGGACCTTATCAAAAGTGCGTCCGGCACGAATCGCCTCCATAACCGGATGTATGCCGTACAGCATCTGAGTCTTATTTTCTTCCATATTGAGTCTTATTGAGAAATATTATCATTGTTCAAGGCTCTCCGATAGTTCCGCCCATTCGTCTGTCATCGCATCAAGGTCTCTCTTTCTCTCCAGGAACTCTCTTGTAAGTTCCATATAATCATCTGAAGGAGAGGGATTTGCAAGGACAGTTTCGATTTCCTTCATCCTCGCCTGCACCTCGTCTATCTTCTTTTCCAGATAACTGATGCGGTTGCGCAGCTTCTTCTCTTCCTTGGAAATGAACTTGTTCTGACGGTATTGCCCTGCCCCAGCAGACTCTTCCTTTGCTGTAGGCAGCGGTGCATCCTGCTGTTTCCGCTCAAGTTCGTTCAAACTGTCCAGACGGCGCTTTTCCAGAAAATCAGAAACCCCTCCCAGGAATTCCTTTACCTGTCCATCACGGAACTCATAGACCTTGTCCACAAGTCCATCCAGAAAATCCCTGTCGTGGGACACAACCACCAGAGTGCCGTCATAGGCCTTAAGTGCCTGTTTCAGAATATCCTTGGACAATATGTCCATATGGTTGGTAGGCTCGTCCAGACAAAGCAGATTGTAGGGACGCAACATCAGTTTCGCCATTGCCAGTCTCGCCCTTTCACCTCCGGAAAGCACTGCAACCTTCTTGTCGATATCCTCTCCCTTGAAGAGGAAGGCTGCGAGTATGTCTCTGAGTTTCAGTCGTATATCCCCCACGGCAATGCGGTCGAGAGTGCCGAAGACCGTGTCCTGTTTGTCCAGTACGTCTTCCTGGTTCTGTTCATAATAGCCTATGCTCACATTGTAGCCCACCCGCGAAGTTCCCTCCATCGGACGCAGACTCCCCGTAATTGCACGCATCAGCGTGGTCTTTCCCTCACCGTTACGGCCTACGAGTGCCACCTTCTCCCCTCTTCGGATTTCGATTTCGGCACCGCTGAACACAATTTTCGAATCATAGCCAAGTGTCAGGTTCTCAGCCTTATAAACTATGTCACCGGAGCGTGGAGCCGGAGGGAATTTGACAGATAGTGCAGACTTATCCTCCATATCCACCTCAATGCGCTCCAGTTTTTCCAGTTGTTTCACCCTGGATTGCACCTGATTGGACTTGGTGGGTTTGTAGCGGAACCTTTCAATGAAATCCTCGGTTTTCTCTATCATCCTCTGCTGGTTCTCATAAGCTGCCCTCTGCTGTGCGAGGCGTTCCTTCCTCAGTTCCAAGTACTTGCTGTACGGCACCTTGTAGTCGTGAATCTTGCCGAGCATTATCTCTATGGTGCGGTTGGTGACATTGTCGAGGAACTTTCGGTCGTGAGAAATCAGAACTATGGAACATCTGCAATTCTTCAGATAATCTTCCAGCCATTCAATGGATTCAATGTCAAGGTGGTTGGTGGGCTCATCCAGAAGCATCACATCCGGCTTGCCCAGCAGAATCTTCGCAAGTTCAATCCTCATATTCCAACCCTGGCTGAAAGTCTCTGTCGGTCTGCCCAGTTCTTCATATTTGAATCCCAGGCCCATCAAAGTCTTTTCCGCCTGGACCTCGGGAGCATCATTACGCAGAATGGCGAGCCTGTCGTTCAGTTCATTCAGATGTACGATAAGTTTACTGTAAGACTCTGATTCATAATCAGTCCGTTCACCAAGTTCAGCTGTGACTCGTTCCAATTCAGCTTCCAGATCAAACATCTCCTGAAATGCAGTCATAGTCTCGTCAATGACAGACTTGCCCTTGTGGTGCTCCATTATCTGGGGCAGATAGCCTATCTTCACGCTGCCGGGAACCGCAATCTTGCCCGTGGTCGGGTTCTGGAGCCCGCAGATGAGTTTGAGCATAGTGGACTTGCCTGCACCGTTTTTCCCCACAAGACCGATCTTGTCCTGCTCGCTGATATTGAAATTTATGTCCGAAAGGAGGGTAAAACCTCCATAAGATACTGTAACAGAATTAATTGAAATCATACTGCAGCTTCATTTTCCGAATTCTCCCCCTTCTTGCATATAAGAATGCTGAATTCATATAAAAGATACAATGGCAGAGCGACAATGAACATTGAAAGCAGGTCTGCCGGAGTGATGAATGCGGCTATGATGAGAATTACCACTAGGGCGTGTTTGCGGTACTTTTTGAGGAACTCCCTGTCTATCAAGCCAAACTCCGAAAGCACCAGCACCACGGCAGGCAATTCGAAAGCAACTCCCATCGAAAAGAGCGAAGAAAAGAATGAAGACATATAGGAGGTGAGAGATATTGTGTTCTTTACAAGATCGCTAACCACATAGCCGTTGAAGAAATTCAAGATAAACGGAAGGAGGATAAAATACCCTGTCACGAGTCCTGCATAGAACAATCCCCCGGCGAAAAGGAAAGCAAAACGGATTTTTCTTTTTTCCCTCTCGTACAGGGCCGGGGCTATGAACTTCCACAGTTCGAAAAGAATGTAGGGAGTAGCCAGCACCAAGGCAGCCAGAAGAGACACCCTCAAATGCACCATAAACTGCGCGGACAGTTCATAATTCACCAAGTCTATATTGGTTGCAATGCCGAACAGACGATAGGTCGGGAAACTCGCCTTTGTCGGAGCAAGTACCACGGAATCAAAGAAATAGTCTTTAAGGCAAAAGAGTACAAGGGCTATAATCATCACCGAAAGTGCCGAACGGAACAGTGTTCCCCTCAGCACCTCCAGATGGTCCCAGAAACTCATTTCGGATGATTCATTCGTGGACATAGGAAAGAGTGACTATTTTTCCTCTGTCTTCTTGACCTCTTCGGTCTTTTTTTCAGTCTGCGCCGGAGCTTCTATTTCCTGTTTGATTTCCTGGATCTCCTTGTCAGCTTCCTGCATTCCCTGTTTGAAACTTTTCACACCCTTTCCGAGGCCTTTCATAAGCTCAGGGATTTTTTTGCCTCCGAAAAGCAGGAGAACAACAAGAACGATGGCTACAATCTGCCAAGGTCCAAAAACGCCAAGAGGTAATACTGTCAACATATCTTTTTATTATTAGTGATTTTGCAATTACTTGGATTCAGGGAAATATGGCTCCAGAACCTTCAGGAGGTCGTCCGGACAGCGCACAGGCCTGCGTGTGGTCGAGTCTATGAATCCCAGTTTGACCGTACCCGTGCAAAGCAGAATATCATCCTGGTTGAAGATTTCGGTTTCAAAAAGGATTCTTGCAGTAGGAAGATCGCGCAGACGGGTGACTATTCTCAACCTGTCTCCGTATTTTGCAGGCGACTTGTACTGTGCAGTCACAGCAGCCACGGCGGTCATAACCCCCTCTGCCTCAATTCTGGTCTGGGAGAATCCCACGTCTTGCATCAATTTTGCCCTGCCACACTCGAAATAACGTATGTAATTGGAGTGATGGACTATTGCCATCTGGTCGGTCTCGTAATACCGCACATCCAAATATTCGGTTGACTCTATCATTTCTTCAATATTTCAAGACTCTTTTTAATGCTTTCAATCTTGCTCATTGCATCGGATTCCTTCTTCCTTTCGGCAGCCACAACTGCTTCTGGAGCGTGTGCGACAAATTTTTCATTGGACAGTTTGCCACGAACAGATTTGAGGAAGCCTTCGAGATAGGTCAGTTCAGCTTCGAGTTTCTTGATTTCCTCGCTTTCGTCCACAAGCCCGGAAAGAGGTACGAACACCTTAAGTGTGCCTGACATAAATGAGACTCCAGCTTCTGAATCATCAATTGAAGTGAGATGCTCTATATTGCTGATATTTGCGAGCTTGGCAATGACAGGAGACAAGGTTTGATCATAGTCTCCTACGACTTTCAGACTGAGGCTGTCTTTAGGAGAAATCCCCTTCTGCTGCCTGATGTTCCTCACACCTGCCACCACTCCGCAAGCCTGTTCGAATGCCTGAAGCAAAGCCTCGTTGACATCCCCTGCCTGAGGGAAACGCTCAAACATTATGGTCTCGCCATCTTTACGGTCGCGGACAGCGTGCCAGAGTTCTTCAGAAATGAACGGCATTATCGGGTGAACCATCTTGAGCAACTGCTCGAAGAATCCTACTGTTGCATTGTAGGTGGCGGCATCAATCGGAGAGCCATAAGCTGGTTTCACAAGTTCCAGGTACCAGGCGCAGAAATCGTCCCAGAAGAATTTGTAAACCGCCATCAGGGCATCTGAAATCCTGAACTTGGAGAAATGGTCGTTAACCACTGCCACAACTGAGTTCAACTTGTTGTTGAACCAATCCACCGCAATTACTGAAGATTCAGACTGTTCCAGAGTTTCATCTACTGCCCAACCCTTCACAAGTCGGAAAGCATTCCAAATTTTGTTGCAGAAGTTGCGACCCTGCTCAATCTGAGATTCGTCATAGAGGATATCGTTTCCGGCTGAACTGCAGAGCAACATTCCGAGGCGCACTGCATCGGCACCGTATTTCTCTATGAGTACCAGAGGGTCCGGAGAGTTTCCGAGTGTTTTGCTCATCTTGCGGCCAATCTTGTCCCTGACTATGCCGGTGAAATACACATTGCGGAACGGCTCTTCCTTCATAAACTCGTCTCCGGCCATAACCATTCTGGCAACCCAGAAAAAGATGATGTCAGGTCCCGTAACGAGGTCATTTGTAGGATAATAGTAGCTCAAATCCCGGTTCGGCTTATGGTCCGGATGTCCCGGCATTTCAGCATCGAAAACGGAGATCGGCCAAAGCCAGGAGGAGAACCAGGTGTCCAGCACATCTTCGTCCTGGTGAAGTTGGTCCATAGTGATTCCTGCACATTTTTCCTGTGCCTTTTGAAGGGCTGCTTCCGGGCTTGGCGCCACTACGAATGAACCGTCAGGCAGATAATAGGCCGGGATGCGCTGTCCCCACCAAAGCTGACGGGAAATGCACCAGTCGTGGGCGGTCTCCATCCAGTGACGGTAGGTATTGCGGTATTTTTCCGGAATAAGACGTATTCTGCCGCTTTCCACGCTCTCCAGGGCAGCCTTTGCGAGCACATCCATCTTGAGGAACCATTGCTTGGAAAGTTTCGGCTCTATTACGGCATCAGTCCTTTCGGAATAGCCTATAGGTGAGGTGTAATCCTCTGTCTTTTCGAGATTTCCGGCTTCTTCGAGCATCTTGGCAATCTTCTTCCTTGCCACGAATCTGTCTTCTCCTATGAGTATTTGGGCCTTCTCATTGAGGCAGCCGTGATCGTCGATGATGTCGAGTACCGGCAGATTGTGCCTAAGACCTATATTATAGTCGTTTACGTCGTGGGCAGGGGTAACCTTGAGGCAGCCTGTTCCGAAATCCATCTCCACATAAGAGTCCTCTATAATAGGAATTTCCTTATTTATAAGAGGTATAAGCACCTTCTTGCCCTTGAGCCAATGGTATCTCTCGTCAGCCGGATTTATGCAGACTGCGGCATCGGCCATAATGGTTTCAGGCCTTGTGGTCGCAACCACAATGTACTTGTCAGTGGGATTGCCCTTGCCGTCCGAAACGAAATAGCGCATATGGTAGAACTTGCTGGCGGTGTCCTTGTGCACTACTTCCTCGTCGCTCACAGCCGTGAGTCCAACCGGATCCCAGTTCACCATACGCACACCCTGATAAATGTAGCCTTTCTCATAGAAATATACAAAGGTGTTGATTACGGCCTGGCTCAAATCCGGGTCCATAGTGAATTTGGTCCTGTCCCAGTCGCAGGATGCACCAAGTTTGCGGAGCTGTGAAAGTATGATTCCGCCGTGCTTTTCCTTCCATTCCCAAGCGTGCTTGAGGAATTCTTCCCTGGTAAGGTCTTCCTTGCTTATGCCCTCAGCCTTCAATTTGGCCACGACCTTGCTCTCGGTGGCGATGGACGCGTGGTCCGTACCGGGTATCCAGCAGGCATTCTTGCCGTCCATTCTGGCCTTGCGGATGAGCACATCGTTGATTGTGTTGTTCAGAACGTGTCCCATATGCAGGATTCCCGTGACATTTGGCGGAGGTATAACTATGGTATAAGGTTCCCTCTCATCGGGCTCCGAGTGGAAAAAATTGTGTTCCAGCCAATAGGCGTACCATTTGTCTTCGGTTGACGATGGGTCATACTTAGACTGCAATTCCATATCTTTCAATAGTTTTTTATTCTTTTAATCCCTTCCGGAACAGATAGTTTGCTGTTTTTGGCTGTCTTCCGGACGACAGAATTGCAAAGATACATATTTTTTGACTAACTTCGCGCAGCAAATACACAAGATTGATCCGATATGGAAAACGAACGCAAACTTGACATTGAACTTTCAGCCGAGGTAGCAAAAGGAAATTATGCAAACCTCGCTATTATCTCCCACTCACACAGCGAATTCATCATCGATTTCGCAACTATGCTTCCCGGACTGCAGAAAGCATCGGTGGGCAACCGCATCATTATGACACCTGAACACGCAAAAAGACTTATGTTGGCACTTCAGGACAATATCCAGAAATACGAATCACAGTTCGGACAGATCACTTTCGGACGCAATGATACCTTCCCTATGGGCGGATTCGGCAACAACGGAGCAAAGTCATAGCGATGGTAAAAATAGTAAATTCACAATTGCGGGAACTGGAAATTCCAGACTCGCTTTATGATAAGTTCCTGAAAATCAAGGCATTTACCTTCGACATTGACGGGGTAATGACTGACGGAAGCATTTTCGTGGATAATTCCGGCGAGTTCCTCAGAACTTATGATGCTAAGGACGGGTTCGGGCTCAGGATGGCTGGAATGCACGGTTTCAAACTGGGCATCATCACCGGCGGACATTCGGACAGCATAGTCAGGCGTTTCAGCAAGTTCGGCTTCAGCGGGCCGGATATTTATTTGAATTCCAAGAACAAGATAGCCGATTTTGAGAATTTTATGGACAAGCACGGTCTTGCTGCCGCAGAAGTGCTCTATTGTGGTGACGACCTTCCTGATGTGCCGGTGCTGAAGGCTGCAGGACTTGGAATTTGTCCAGCTGATGCGATGGAGGAAGCATTGCTTTCAGCAGACTATGTCTCGGTCTTCCCTGCCGGCAAGCGCTTTGTCCGGGAAATCATTGAAATCACTTTGAGAATTCAGAACAAATGGAGCCTTGACATTTCCGCTTATGAGAAATGTTATTGAGTTTGAAATGTACTTTGCTACAGATAAACATATAATCCTGGGAAGCGCATCCCCAAGACGGAAGGAGATACTCCAGGGTCTTTGCATTGATTTCGAGGTGGACACCGGAAACAATTTTGAGGAGCATTTCGAACCGGGCACTCCCCTGCACGATATTCCAGCGATCTTATCTCGGGGAAAATCACACGGATTTCACAGACCTTTGCAGGAAAATGAAGTTCTGATTACAGCGGACACCATCGTACTTTGTGATTCAGAAGTGATGGGCAAGCCCCACGGCAAAGAAGATGCGGAGAGAATGTTGAGAAAACTTTCCGGCAGAACGCACGAAGTGGTTACTGGAGTTACAATTCGTAACCATATTGAGGAAGATACTTTCACTGATGTATGTCAGGTGCACTTTGCCGAACTGTCTGAAAGTGAAATTGCCTTCTATATTGACAAATTTCAACCTTTCGACAAAGCAGGGGCATACGGCATTCAGGAATGGATTGGACTTGCTGCAATTACCGGAATATCAGGCTCTTACTTCACTGTTATGGGGCTTCCGGCGCATCTGGTCCATTCTCATTTGCTTCACTTTTTGTAATCGTACTTTGATTTTTGACATTGGAATTTGAAAGTTTTTTTGCATTTTTCTTCGAAAAAATTTGCAGAATAAAAAATAATGCTTACCTTTGCATCGAGTTAAGGAAGTAACTCTTCTGAGTACTCCGAAGCTCATTGGTTATTAGTTTTAGTGTTATTAATTATGTGGTTAGTATGAGGTGTCCTCGCGTGAGCGACGACAGCTCATTTTTTTTGCGCAAAGCGCAAAAAAAGGTATAATTGGGGCTTCCTACGGTATAATTGCCAAAAGTGGTTGGTAAAAGTCTCATAAATTGGTATAATTCAGAAGATTACATAGATTAGATGAAAACATTTTCATCTAATGAGTGATAAGTCAAAAATAAGAAGGCGTCAAAGGTGTCCAAAATGTGGG
>JALFGP010000111.1 GCA_022777205.1 Rikenellaceae bacterium | reverse complement strand
CATCGAGTCCGGAAAGGCAAAGGTCTCGAGTATGCGCGGAGTGTTTTCCCTCACGCTGTCCTTGTAGGCCTTGATGCTGTCCTTTCGGTGCATTATGGAGTCTTCCCGGCGAAGCAGTTCAGGAAGTTTCTGCTCGTAGTCGTATTTCTTCCTTTCCCGTCTGCTGAGGCTCTTGTACCAGGCGTCGAATTTGATTTTTGCTATTTCGGAGGAGTCCTTGAAGTGCAAAGAGTCCAGTCTATGCAGTTCGAGGCTGTCCCCGGAAGCCAGCACTGAGTCTCGGGTGGCTCTCCAGGTGGCCGTGTCGCGCAGGGCTATGTAATACTTGTATTTGAAAGGGTCTTTGAATTCGAGGGAGTCGGGTATGCGGATGGTGTCACGGGGATTGATAAAACTGTCAATGACAGGCTTTACGGCAGTGGTGTCGCGGTGTATGCTTGAGGCAATGGCACGACCGGTGTCGATTCCGAATATCTGGAACCCTGCAAAAACCACCATCAGCACCGGCAGCCATATTTTCCTGTCTTTTCTCAAATCGGCCTTTTCTCTGCAATTTATATCAATTCTATTCCCTCATCCTGCATTTGGGCAAGTGCCTGCCTATGCCCTTCAGCATCCACGTAAGCCAATGCATCCACCTTCAGAAGCACCTTGAATCCGGCCTTGAGCAGGTCTTCACAGGTGTTCCTGACACAGTATTCAGTGGCGATGCCGCATACAATGACTTCGGCAACATCCAGCAGTTCAAGCACTTCCGAAAGCGACTGTCCTGCACTGTTGCGGCCCTCAAACCCGGAGTACTGCTCGCAATTGCGGTCGCAGCCCTTGTCAAAGGTAAGTTCCTCGCTTGCATACGGGCGGAGTTTCTCGTGGATTTCCCCGCCGCGCTCTCCGGCTACGCAATGTACAGGCCAAATCCCTCCGTTCTCCGTGAAAGAGCAATGGTCGGCTGGATGATGGTCCCTTATGAAAAGCACGGGGAAGGTGTCCAGAATCTCAGTATCGCCGTTTCCCTCCTGTCCGTCAGTCTTGGAACATATCAGCCTGAGAGCTTCTTCCACGGCATTTTCCGCATTCTGGCAGGCCAACGACCCGTCTATGAAATCGTAGAGCATATCCACTACGACAATTGCACTGTTCTTTTCCATATTATTCCATTTCAAATTCCTTGATTTCCTTCACCAGACGGTTGATGATTTCCAGTTTCTTGGCTGCAAGGTCGTCCGAAATGTCCACCTTGTAATAATGAGGGTTGATAAGACGTCTTTCGGAAGGGCTGAAATGCATCAGCGTGTCCTTGTAATATTTCCTTTTCTGGTCCAGATTGCGGTGCGGAGCCACTCTCTCTCCATTGACGATGGCCGGAATCTGCAGAGGAATGGCGGTGTAGCTGCCCGGAGTGAAGGTTTTATATTTGTAGCGGTCGTATTCGTCATAGACCGTGAATTCTTCTCCGGCTTCAATCTTGCGGCTCAACTCGTCCCCTCGCAGGCAGGTCACGTCCACCTTGAATACGTCTCCCTTCTCGGCATCGTGCCGGAGAATACGGTAAGTAATCTGGAATCCGGGATTGATGAGCTTCACCTTGTCCTCGGACCTTTTCAGCACTGCCTGAGAGCCGATTTGCACGAGTTTATATACATTGCCGAAACAAGGATTGGCCTTGCTGGTCGCAATTGCGTCGCCCACTCCATAGCAGTCTATTGCCGCACCCTGACGTTCCAGGTCGCTGATCAGGTATTCGTCCAGGGAGTTGGTCGCGAAGATCTTGCAGTTCTTCAATCCCTGACTGTCCAGAATCTTGCGACATTCCACAGAGAGGTAGGCAAGGTCGCCGCTGTCCAGACGTACTCCGTAACCCTGGGGGTAGCTGTCGTCTATACCATTGGCCCTGAAGGCTTTGATGGCGTTCTTTATTCCGCAATGCAGAGTGTCGTAGGTGTCAATCAGGAGTATGAGCCCCTCGCCCCTGTGGGTCTTGATATAGGTGTCGAAGGCCTCGAACTCTCCTTTTACTGAACATCCGAAAGTGGTCACGTAACTGTGTGCCATAGTGCCCGTGGAACCGCAGCCGAAATAACTGCCTGTGAGCACATTGGAAGTGCCTGCACAGCCTGCGATGATGGCCGCCTTTGCTCCATAGGTAGCTGCCCATGGACCGTGTGCCCTGCGTGAACCGAATTCGCTCACGGCCCTGTTGGTGCTGCGGCAGACCCTGGAAGCCTTGGTCGCAACAGCCATCTGATGGTTCATTATGCAGAGCATCGGGGTTTCAAGCACCTGTGCTTCAATGAGAGGAGCCTCGACTATGACTATGGGCTGGTTTGGGAAGGCAATCTCGCCCTCTTTCATTGCATAAACGTTTCCGGTGAAGCGCATATTTGCCAGATATTTCCTGAACTCAGCGTATTCGTCTCCCGGAAGGAATTTCTCAAAGAAAGACTCAGGCTTGCCGCCCATAGAAAGCACCATCTCGATGACTTCCTCGGTGCCGCTCACCACAGCCCAGTTGTTGTTCTCGGGAGCAACCCTGTAGAACAGATTGAAAACGGACATCAAATCCTTGCGCCCGCTTTCGTAGAAGGACTTTCCCATTGTGTATTGGTACTTGTCCGAACAATATGCTATGTCTGAAAAATTCATTTTCAATCAATTATTCCGGTCCTTGTCCGTATTATTCCTTGCTCCAGTCAGCTGCCGGAACAATGTCGCAGTTGCTCCGTTGCCCATCCTTCACAGGTATGCGGAGGAAAATCAGACAGATGGCGACAACCGCCACCACGCAAACCGCAAAAGTGCTCCAATATGCGGCCGGATTCATAACCTCTGCAAAACAATCGAAATCCTTCAGGGCATCTATCCTGCTGAGTACTGCGGAGAAGGTATTGTTCACGAAATGCATCAGCATCGTGAGCTTGAGCGAACCTGTCTTGTAATAGACTATTCCAAAAATAACCCCGAGAATAAATGCAGGGAGGGCCTGCCAGGGGTTGAGGTGGATGGCAGCGAAAAAGATGGCAGAAATCAGAATCGCTGCCGCCGGTTTTGTCTTCTGAAGCAATCCTCTGAGTACCAGACCTCTGCACAGCCATTCCTCAAACAATGGAGCGAAAACGGAAACGCTCAGGAGGGTTACCCATAGAGGTCCCTGTAGCATTGAGCCGAGAATGTTTTCGAGCCATTCAGGCATAGGAGGCATAATCAGGTTCAGGGCATCTGCCGCAAATGCTGCCGCAAAGGTTACCAGACAGACCAGCAGTGTTGCACCCCACCAGTGCAATTTGCCGAAATTGTTGCTGTCCAGGGCCACCCCCGGCTCGGTGAGTGCATTTCTCCTGCTGGCTGCCGAGGCAAAGACCAGCAGGGGAATGAACATCACCGGATAGGAAAACAGCATTCCGTATGTAGTGGCGAATTCGGGCCCGGTCAGCGCAGCCAAGGCCACGGTGACTATGTTGCCGAGAATGCCTCCCAGCATAAACATTATGAGTATCCAAAAGATCCCGCTGCCTCCCGGAACATAATATTTGAAGGTGCCGAATATGTCGTAACCCCTCCTTCCTTCAATTTTTTTTCTTTTGAAGAATGTCATATTGCTGTTTTTCCTATGGTCAAACCTGTTTTATTCGTAGAGTGGAGAAGGGTAGATGCCCTTGTCGGCAAATTCCTGGAACTTGTCCACAACTCCCTGACGGTCAGCTTGATATGTAACTCCAAACCAGCGTGAAGGAGTGGAGATGAGTTCGCAGCTGGCCTTGCCGGCCTTGATCAGGCAGTCCACTACGTAAGGGATGTAGAACTCGGACTTGAGCTCGGTGCTGTGCTCTGCGAGGAAGTTTCTGAATATTTCTTCGCTGTTTGCGAAATAGTCAGGGGTGAATCCCCACATATTCATGGAGCAGAGAGCCTTGTCTGCAAGCAGGACTTCCTCGCCTTTGGAGTTGGTGCCGTGAATCTTGCCGTCCTCTCTCCTGATTATGTCGTGATGTTCCTCCACGTGGGTGAGCAGATTGTTGCTGTCTGCAGAACCTATGCCTCGGGAAACGGTGCCGGACTCGGAAAGGGTCTTGTCCAGCTCAAATCCCACGAGGGTGTATTTCCCAGTGGAACCTGCATTCCTGTTGAACCAGTCAGCAAGCACCTTGAAGGACTCCTTGCCGTAGTAATCGTCACCGTTGATGACTGCAAAAGGCTCCTTTACGACATCCTTGGCCATCATAACGGCGTGATTGGTGCCCCAAGGCTTCACTCTTTCCGGATTAACCTCGAATCCCTCCGGAATCTTGTTGAGCTCCTGGGTTACAAAGCGGAACTCAAGAGGAGTGCCGTCGTTGCATTTCACGTTGCTGTATCTCTGAGCCACGTGCTTTTTGAAATCTTCGAGGAAATATTCCCTTACGATATATACAACTTTGCCGAAACCGGCCTGAACGGCATCATAGATTGAGTAGTCGATTATGGTTTCTCCATTCGGACCGAGTCCATCCATTTGCTTGAGTCCGCCGTAGCGGCTTCCCATACCTGCGGCGAGTACCACCAGGGTTGGTTTGATTGTGTTTGACATAATATTAATCTTTAGTGTTGTTTCAGGTTTTGTTTGAAATCTTGCAAAAATAGTTAATTTTGTGGACAAATTCCGTAATTATTTCAGTTTTGGGCAAGATAAAAGACATAATGACCGGGAAATACGGTTCTTTGATCAGGTTTTCGCTGGCTTGTCTGGCTATTTTCCTGATTCTGTGGCTGCTCGGTCCGGGCAATACCTTTATCAGCTGGATTCAGGCATCTGCGGAAATCTCGGCTATGGAGAAGCAGATTGAGGACTATAAGGCCCAGACTAAGGCCCTTGACGCACGTATAGAGGACCTTACCACCAACCGTGACTCACTTGAGAAATTTGCAAGAGAGAATTTCCATTTTGCGGCTCCCGGTGAAGATGTCTATATCATAAAATAGAGGCCGAACAAAAAATGTTCAGCCCCCATTGGAACTTTTTAGAAGCCCACGATTTGTTATGTCGTATTGATACCGGGCCTGCCGGCAATCTATTTCGCAATCAAATGCTCAAAGAATCCGCGGCGCACCTCGTCCTGAAGCAGAAGGTTCAATTTGAATTGGCATACATTTCCACCAATCTTCTTGATATAGGCAGCCTTGTACTTTGCAAACGCCTTGTCCACAAGTTTATGTCCCACAGGGTCGTTGATGCGGAATGACTTGCGCTTTGCCTCGTACTCGCAGTTCTTCTCCTTGAGCAGTTCGTCCACCTTGGCGGTGAATTTCGCTACATCTTCCTCCGAAGTATTCTTGTCGGTAAACTCGAAATAGAAGTGGTAGCGGCTTTCCTCCACCTTCGCAAATCCCACGAAGAACTCCAGATGCATCCCGAGCTCCTTCTCCGCATCCATAACGGCCTCCACGAACTGAGGTTCGCTGAGCTTCTCTCCGGTCATATTCACGATTCCGTTGATTTTGCGTATCATAAACACGGTGTTGGTGTTCTCGAACCGTGGACCAGCCTCGATGAGGTCGTTCATGTTGTAGCGGTAGAGTCCGGAATAAGTGGTCACGAAAGGACAGTAGCGCTTGCCCTGGGTGAGTTCATAGACCTGATGGAACTTCACCTCTCCTCCGGCGTTGAAGGTGTCGATATCCTCTTCTGCCACAAACTCATAGTAATGGAACTGCGGGAAGAGAATGGTGTTGATGGAATCGTCCATACACAATCCGAAGCGACATTCGGAAGCGATGTAACCCAACTCCTGGAAGAGCATGCTCTTAGGGAAATAGCCCTGGAACTTCTTCACGTAGATGCGGGTGTTGCCGCACTTCATCGTGTTCATAATCATAATGTCCGGCCAGATGTGCTTAGGGAGCACTCTTCCGTATTTGGCCTTCAGTTCCCTCAGTTCGGCAGCCCTCTGCGGGTTCGGCTTGAGCCAGGTCTGGATTTCAGCTCTGATTTCCGGCTCTATTTCCACCTTGTCGGTCAGAGTACCGTGCTCAATGTCATTTATGTACTCGTCGAAGAACTGGTCACAGTTGTTCTGAAGCTCTATGATGGTGGAAGGGTTTCCGGTCAGCAGGCAGGAAACGGGAGTCTCAACCGACATACGCATCAGGACATAGTACTTTGCGGTGTAGTCTCTGATATCGTAAACGCAGTCAGGATTCGGGTAGAGGCTCTTGATGAAGCTCGGTGCCTCGCTGCGGAGCGTGCTGGAAACTGAACCGTATATTGTACCGTCAGCCACATAACCCTCCACCTTGCGGCTCACAATGTTGAGGAAACTGCCGTAGAACACCTTCGGACGATTCAACATAAAGTTGTAGAGCCACAGACGGGTCATCTTGCCGTAAACGTCGTCGATGTATTTGTCCGTCATAGGGCAGAGCTTAGGCTTGTTGGTGGTGCCGGATGTGGTTGCATACATTCTCGGCTTGCCCGGGAAGAGGATATTGGCCTCTCCGTGTTCGTGTCTCTCGATCATAGGACGGAAGAACTCGAAATCCTTGGCAGGCACGTTCTTTCTCCACAACGCAAAGAATTCATCCCTGTTCTTGGCTGCCAGAATTTCTGCAAACCCGTATTTCTTACCGAATTCAGTGTCTTTGGCATATTTCAGAATCCCCCTCAGCGTCTTTTCTGCCGTCTCTTCAGGGTATCGGCAAGCCTTGATCAGCCTTCTGTATTCTATTTTGCCGACCAGACCTATAGCCTTCGTGGCTATCCAGCCATTGAGTTTTTTGTTCATTTTCATCAGAAAGTTTGCTTGGTTTTTTTCAAAACAGGGTGCAAAGTTGCAACTTTTAAGAGCAAAACGAAAATAATTGAGGGCCAATGTTGCAAAGTTGCTTATCTTTGTTGCGGGATTTCTAATATTTTGGCAAAATTAAAGGCCTTTGTTGGCGAAATTGCCAAATAGAACCGGGAAATCAGGCATCTATTTGACAAAAATGAATATGGAGCGGATTTACAAATATGCTTCAGACCATAGTGCAAGGGCCTCGGAAGCTCTCGAATGGCTGGAAAAGCAGACCAACATACGGACCAATCACGCCCGTATGCTGACGGGGGCTGTGCAGGGTGAACTCCTGCGTCTGATAGCCCTTATGTGCGGTGCCAAACGGATACTCGAACTCGGCACTTTCACCGGCTACTCCGCAATCTGCCTTGCATCTGCCCTTCCGGAAGGCGGCATTCTCGACACCCTTGAACTCAATGACGAACTCGAGGATCTCATTCTCGAAGGGTTCTCCAAGGCAGGTCTGGAAGACAGGATCAGGCTGCACATCGGAGATTGCAGGGAACTGCTTGCCGCTATGCCATCTGACCGCATTTATGACCTTATATATATAGATGCCAACAAAAGGGACTATTGCGAGTACTATGACCTCGTGTTTCCGCATCTGAAAACAGGCGGATGGATACTCGCCGACAATGTGCTCTGGGACGGGAAAGTATGTGCCGAAAAGCCTTCTGCAGACCGCCAGACCCAGGGTATTTTGCGCTTCAACGAAATGGTTGCGTCTGATCCGAGGGTCGAAAACGTGATTCTTCCCATAAGGGACGGACTGAACATCATCCGAAAAATTGTGTAACTTTGGCAAAATCGGCGGCTCAAGCCGCACAATACAACCACCATCAATATGAGTTCATTTGTAATAGAAGGAGGACACAGGCTGAGCGGCAGCATAGAGCCCCAGGGAGCGAAGAATGAGGCCCTGGAAGTAATCAGTGCTGTACTCCTGACCGACGAGGAAGTTAAAATCTCCAATGTTCCGGAAATCCTGGATGTAAAGAACCTCATACTTCTGCTTGAGGACATAGGAGTGCAGGTGCAGAGGCTTGAAAAGGGCTCCTTCATCTTCAAGGCTGACAATCTGAATGAAGACTATATAGACAGTGAGGAATTTGTACGCAAATGTGCCCGTCTGAGGGGATCCGTGATGGTGGTGGGGCCGCTTCTGGCCCGTTTCGGCCACGCCTTTTTCCCTAAGCCTGGTGGAGACAAAATCGGCCGCCGCAGGGTGGATACCCACATCCAGGGCATGGTCAATCTCGGAGCCCGTCTCACCTATGACCAGGGGCTGAGGGCTTTCTATCTGGACTGCCGCACATCTGAGGGGAAACAGCTCAAAGGCAGCTATATGCTTCTGGATGAGGCTTCCGTGACAGGCACAGCCAATATCCTTATGGCCGCAGTCCTGTCCGAAGGCACCACCACCATCTACAATGCCGCCTGTGAACCCTATATCCAACAGCTTTGCCGTATGCTCACAGCTATGGGCGCTGATATTCAGGGCGTTGGCTCCAATCTGCTGACAGTCAATGGTGTGGAGCGTCTGCACGGGGTTTCCCACACGATTCTTCCGGATATGATTGAAGTGGGCTCTTTTATTGGTATGGCAGCAATGAACCGCAGTAGCATCACCATAAAGAATGTCTCCTACAGCAATCTGGGCATCATCCCGGAATGTTTCCGCAGGTTAGGCATCAAACTCGAGCAGCGCGGCGATGACATCTTCGTTCCGGCCCAGGACAGTTATGAGATAGAATCATTTCTGGACGGGTCCATCCTCACTGTATCCGACGCCCCTTGGCCAGGACTTACCCCTGACTTGCTTTCGGTTATGCTCGTGGTTGCAACCCAGTGCAAGGGCAGCGTGCTGATCCACCAGAAGATGTTCGAGAGCCGCCTCTTCTTCGTGGACAAACTCATAGATATGGGTGCCCAGATTATCCTTTGCGACCCACACCGCGCCGTAGTCATAGGCCACGACCACCGCATCACCCTCAAGGGAGGCACAATGCTTTCTCCGGACATCAGAGCCGGAATAGCCCTGCTGATTGCAGCAATGTCGGCAAAGGGCACCAGCGTCATTTCCAATATTGAACAGATAGACAGAGGCTACGAAGATATTGACCTGCGACTCAATGCCCTGGGAGCCTGTATCAAAAGACTTGACTGATCATGAAACGTAAATTATTGTCCCTCAGCATATTGTTTCTTACTCTTGCGTCCTTCCTCTGCATTGCGGAGATCACCAGATACAACGTGAAGACGGTGCCTGACACCGAAATCCTGAATTTCAGCTATGTCACAGACCTCTCCTCGGTAATAAGCCCTTCAGTGAAGGACAGCATCAACTTCTACTGCCGCTTTGCCAAGGACTCACTCGGTGCTGAAATAGCAGTGCTGACCCTCCCCGGAATCGACACCGGTTCTTACGGCAGCCTCCACGAATTCGGCACTGAGCTTTACAACAGATGGAATCTGGGCGACAAGAAGACCAACAGGGGACTGCTAATCCTGCTGGTCACCAACCCTGACGAGAGGGAAATCTCTTTTGTAACAGGCTATGGCCTTGAGGGGTTGCTCCCGGATGCGTACTGCAAGAGAATCCAGTCCAACATTATGGTCCCCCTGATGAGGGGCGGAGACTATGGTCCCGGTCTGCTTGAGGGGGTCAAGGCATCTTGCGGCATCATTTCGGGGGATGTGGTTCTGCCAGATTCTTCCGAAGAAGATGAGGATTGGGTGGGCGCACTTGCAATCTTCGCTATGATTTTCCTCGGAATTATGGCCATAGCTGTGGCTGCGGTCAGGGCCGAGAAGAAGCGCAAGGAAAGGATGGGTCAATCGCTTACCTGCACCAAGTGCGGAGTGAAGGGCAATATGAAATATGACCGCTATGTGGTACTGGTGCGTCCTACCAGAAAGTCCGTCGGCACAGGCCGATATTATTTCATCTGCCAGAATTGCGGTGAGGAGAACTACAAGGATGTAGTCATTCCGAAAGACAGCGATGGCACTGGTTTTGCTGGCCCGGCAGGTGGTAGGCCCTTCGTTGGAGGGGGTGGAGGCCGCAGTTTCGGGAGTTTCGGAGGAGGCTTTTCCGGCGGAGGCGGTGCTTCGACAAGATTTTAGAATTGATAAATATGAATGTGTTGTTGAATGCGGGATCTGTCACCCAGATTTCGCTTTGGTCTATGATTCCGTTTGTCCTGATGTTGCTGATGATTGCCATAGGACCTCTGTTTGCGGAAAAATGGTGGGGCAAAAATTCCCATAAACTGACCGTGGCCTTGATTCTGGGAGTGCCAGTGGCGGTGTTTATGATAAGGAACGGAATGATGGCAAGGCTTGAGGAGCAATTGCTCTTCGACTATATACCCTTCGTAGTGCTCCTTCTCACCCTCTATGTGGTTACGGGTGGCATAAGGCTCTGCGGGTCCATAAGGCCCACTTCGGAAATCAACACCGAACTGCTGGCTCTGGGCTATGTGATGGCATCCTTCCTCGGCACCACCGGAGCGGCTATGCTCTTCATACGTCCCCTTCTGGACATCAACGAAAAGCGCAAGTACAAGGTGCACACCATTCTCTTCTTCATAGCTCTGGTTGCCAACTGCGGGGGACTGCTGACCCCTCTCGGAGACCCACCTCTGTTTATGCTCTACCTCCGCGGCGCTTCTTTCGGCTGGTTTATGTCATTGTTCCCGCAATGGATTTTCATCGGACTGGTGCTTCTTTTGACATATTTCCTTGTTGACAAATTCTACTATTCCCGCAAGGAAGACAAATCAGCATTCGAATTGCCCGAAACCGTCGAACCCATCAGAATCAGGGGATCAAGGAACTGCTTGCTTCTGCTCATCATTGTGGCTGCAGTCGCCTTCATCAACAAAGGCTTCATTCCCCAGATGGCAGAGCCGGATGCTCCTATATGGCTTAAATATCTCCGTGAAATCGTGCTCCTCTCAGTGGCAGTCCTGTCATACAGGGGCACCAGCCCGCGGGTGAGGTTCGTACTCAACAAATTCTCTTGGGGACCGATACTGGAAGTCTCAGTACTGTTCCTCGGAATATTCACCACAATGTCGCCGGCTCTGGTCTTTATGGAGCAACACGCCGCCGATCTCGGGCTTATCCATCCTTGGCAGTTCTACTTTGCGACCGGCTCCCTGAGTTCCGTGCTGGACAACACACCGACTGCGGTGGCCTTCTACAGTCTCGCGAGCGGTTTGCAGGAATCCGTGGCTGCTGCCAATGCCGGAGTGTCCCACGGGGCATTTATGGGGCTGTACTTTGTCGCAGGAGTGCCTGAGGTGCTGTTGAAGGCCATATCCATCGGTGCCGTGTTCTTTGGAGCAATGACCTACATAGGCAACGGCCCCAACCTTATGGTGAAATCTGTCGCCGAAAGCAGGGGTGTGAAGATGCCTTCCTTCTTCACTTACATTCTTAAGTTTGCCCTTCCGGTACTTCTGCCTCTCTATGTCCTTTTGTATTTCATATTCTTTTGAACGGAAGAAAAATTCGGGGCGAATAGGCATTCCACGACCTTCGGTGCCATTGTTAATAAAACTGTTGAAAAGTAGTTTTGGGGATGCTTGCCTTTTTGTTTAGCAAGGCATATATTTGCCATTCCAAGCGATGAGAAGAGGGGCGGTTTCCGGCCCGATTGAATTCGAATTTACATATAATATTTTTATAAAGCGATGGAAATCAGTGTGTTGCGATACCATTGCAGATGATTTGTCACTTTTAATACTTTAACTGATAATATGGGCAGTTCAGAAATCTACATTGTAAAGCGAGACGGCAAGCACGTTCCTTTTTCAATCGACAAAATCAAGAATGCAATCCGAAAAGCCTTCATAGCAGTGGGCGGATTTGCCACTGAAGACGACTTGACAGCTGTACTTTCCCACCTCCGTTTGACCAACGGGATGAGTGTCGAGGAAATCCAGAATCAGGTGGAAACAGGTTTGATGGCCGAGAAATACTTCAAGGTTGCGAAAGAGTTTATGCTCTATCGCCAGAGACACGCAGAAGACAGGGATACCCGTGACAAGCTCAACTTCCTCATCGACTACTGCAACTCCGCCAATCCGGCCACTGGCAGCAAGTTCGACGCAAACGCCAATGTCGAGAACAAGAACATAGCCACCCTTATGGGTGAGCTCCCTAAGCAGGGATTCATCCGTATGAACCGCCGCATCCTCTGCGACCGTCTTAAGGATATGTATGGCAAAGAGCTGGCAGACAAGTACATAAAGATGCTCAAGGGCCATTTTATCTACAAGAATGATGAGACCTCCCTGGCCAACTACTGCGCCAGCATCACGATGTACCCTTGGCTGCTCGGGGGTACCATTTCCATAGGCGGCAACTCCACCCGTCCGACCAACCTCAAGTCCTTCTGTGGAGGCTTCGTGAACCTCGTATTCATTGTCTCAAGTATGCTCAGCGGCGCCTGCGCAACTCCGGAATTCCTTATGTACCTGAACTATTTCATAGGCCAGGAATATGGCGAGGACTATTACAAGAGAGCAGACGAGGTTGTGGACCTCTCCCTGAAGAAACGCACAATCGACAAGGTCATAACCGACTGCTTCGAGCAGATTGTCTATTCCATCAACCAGCCTACAGGAGCCAGAAACTTCCAGGCCGTGTTCTGGAATGTGGCTTACTATGACAAATACTATTTCGAGAGCCTCTTCGGCGAGTTCCGCTTCCCTGACGGAAGCAGACCTGACTGGAACGGCCTCAGCTGGCTGCAGAAACGATTCATGAAATGGTTCAATGCAGAAAGGCTCAAGACTCCGCTCACCTTCCCTGTGGAGACTATGGCACTGCTCACCGACGGTGACGAGGTGCGCGACAAGGAATGGGGCGATTTCACAGCTGAGATGTACGCTGAAGGCCACTCCTTCTTCACCTATATGAGCGACAATGCCGACTCCCTCTCAAGCTGCTGCCGTCTGCGCAACGAAATTCAGGACAACGGATTCAGCTACACCCTCGGTGCCGGCGGAGTGTCCACGGGTTCCAAGTCCGTGCTCACCATCAATCTCAACCGCTGCATACAATATGCAGTGAAGAACGGAATGGACTATATCTCCTTCCTCGAGGATGTCACCGACCTTGTGCACAAGGTACAGCTCGGTTACAACGAGAATCTCAAGGAACTTCAGTCCAAGGGTATGCTTCCGCTCTTCGATGCCGGTTACATCAATATCGCAAGACAGTATCTCACTATAGGTATCAACGGTATGGTCGAGGCTGCAGAGTTCCTCGGACTTGAAATCACCGACAATCCCCAGTACACCGAATTCGTGCAGAAGGTGCTCGGCGTAATCGAAAGATACAACAAGAAGTACCGCACCAAGGAAACTCTCTTCAACTGCGAGATGATACCTGCGGAGAATGTGGGCGTAAAACACGCGAAATGGGACCGTGAGGACGGCTACAGGGTACCTCGTGACTGCTACAACAGCTATTTCTATGTGGTTGAGGACAATTCCCTCAATATTGTGGACAAGTTCCGTCTCCACGGTCGCAAGTACATCGAGCACCTCACCGGAGGTTCAGCACTCCACATGAACCTTGAGGAGCACCTGAGCAAGGAGCAGTACAAGCAGCTTCTGAAGGTTGCTGCGCACGAAGGCTGCAACTATTTCACCTTCAATATTCCTAACACCGTCTGCAACGACTGCGGTCACATAGACAAGCGCTACCTCAAGGAGTGCCCTCACTGCCACAGCAAGAATCTGGACTACCTCACCCGTATCATCGGCTATATGAAGAGGGTGTCCAACTTCTCCAAGGCCCGTCAGGAGGAAGCCTCAAGACGTTTCTACGCAAAGGACCACGGCGAAATCAAACAGGCTTGCGAAGCTTGCGAGGCATAAGATGCATAAGCGATGCTGAAGTTCCATAACTACGATATTGTTTGCCAGGAAATCCCCGACCAGATTACCCTGGCAATCAATATAACCGGATGTCCCAACCATTGCCCAGGGTGCCACAGCCCCTGGCTTTGGGAAGATAAAGGGGAAATCCTGTGTGATACCTCCACGAAAGACTTTTCTGCATTGGAGAAACTTGTGGGAGACTATGCTGCCTGCATCACTTGCGTGGGCTTTATGGGCGGAGATAATTCACCGCTTGAAGTCCAGGCTTGCGCGCAAAGGGTGAAACAACTTTGGCCATCTCTCAAGACCGGCTGGTATTCCGGGTGTGAACTTCTCGCACCCGGTATTGATGCTTCAAATTTCGACTATATCAAGCTCGGCCCCTACATCGAGGCCTGCGGAGGTCTGCGTGACCCCGCCACCAATCAGAAGCTCTATCGCATAGAAAACGGCCGCTTCATCGAGATTCACGTCCACGACCCGAAGCGGGACTGACTGTCCTCTTCGCTGCACTCTGTTAATAATAAAGTGCAAATTTTGCAATAAACTGCACTAAAGTCAGTGCAATTATGAACGAAAGTTGCTATGTGGGGTCGGAAGGATTGCTCCAATGCGCATGCGAACAATGTCATTGTGGGAATCGAAGGAGTCTAATGGTAAAGTTAGTCTTGCTTCCTTATTTAAGGGAGATGCTGATGTTGCAGCTATTTCTGATCTGACAATTGAAGGCTTGGCTTATGCTACGTGTCGAGGTGGCTGGCCTGCAAGTACAAAACTTAAGGAGAGGGCGGCTTTGAGAGTGGCCCGTAACTATATCGAGGAAGTTATAAACTATGATGTTCATCGAGTAGATGGTGTGGATAAGAACACAACAAGAGTAAGGAAACTTCTCGAATCGTATGCCAGAAATATATCTACCATGGCTGCTAATGAGACTATTATGGCAGATGTCAGGGCAACAGACCAGACAATCTCGCCAAATACCTTTGCTGTTTACTTGTCAGCATTGCGTAGAATATTTATCGTGGATGATGTACCGGCTTGGTCTCCGGCATTAAGATCAAAGACAAAAATCAGAACAGCTCCAAAGCGGCATTTTGTCGATCCAAGCATTGCTGCTGCATTGATGGGAACAAACCCACAAGGATTGCTGAAAGATTTTCCGACTTTCGGCTTCTTATTTGAGGATCTGTGTGCTCGCGACCTAAGAGTCTATGCTCAGGCATTGGACGGTGAGGTGTATCATTACAGGGATAAGAATGAGCTTGAATGCGACTTGGTCATTGCCTTGCGTGATGGCCGCTGGGGTGCCGTTGAAGTGAAGCTTGGCAAGAATGAGGAAGAAGATGCCGCAAAGCATCTGATTGAACTTTCAGAGGATATCGACAGCCAGAGAATGAAGGCACCATCATTCTTGATGATTCTGACAGGTGGACAATATGCTTATCGTAGAGCGGATGGAGTTTATGTTGTTCCGATAGGGTGTTTAAAAGATTAATGCAAAGATTATGAAATATCCGTTCAGGAAAAATGCTTACTTTTGCATCGTCAAGCGGCTGAGCCGTTTGGCATTACAACCTTCATTAGGATAAACGAAAGTCAGCTCCACACTTTTTATATACCTCTTAATATTCTGTCGGAGCTGCAGATGCTTTTAGGAAATCAGTTAATTCAATACGTATGAAGACAACAATCAACAATTTCAGCAGGGTGCTGGGAGTATTGCTGCTGTGCGCGGGACTGGCTATGACCGGCTGTTACGACGATTCATTCCTTCAGCAGCAATTGAAGGACCATGAGTCAAGACTCAAAGAACTTGAGCGTCTGACCGTTCAGCAGAATACCAATATTTCCTCTTTGCAGACCATCGTCACAGCCCTTCAGGACAAGGACTATGTGACAAGCGTGGCTCCGATAAATGAAGGTGACGAGGTAGTGGGTTACACCATTACCTTCAGCAAGAGCGATGCTGTTACCATCTACAACGGCAAGGACGGCAATGTTCCGGTCATAGGTGTCAAACAGGATAAGTCTGATGGTCAGTGGTACTGGACAGTTGACGGAGAGTGGTTGCGCGATTCGGAAGGTGACAAGGTGCGTGCTTCGGCAGAGGACGGAGAAGATGGCGCACCCGGTCAGTCAGGCGTGACTCCTACTTTAAAGATAGTTGACGGCTACTGGTATGTGTCATACGATGGCGGAAAGACCTGGGAGGAAGAGACTCTCGGTCGGGCTACAGGTGACAAGGGTTATACCATGTTTGCCGAGGTGACATACGACGATGAATATCTTTACATCACGATGGCAGATGGTGAGAAACTGGTTCTTCCGAGGACATCGGTAGGTCAGGAAGTAGAAGGTCCTCTGACATGGTCTCTTGATAAGGTGACAAAGGAATCAGCGACTTTTTCAGGAAGTCTTACTGTGCAGGAGGCAGATCTTCCGTTCAGCCAGGTGACCGTGTATTATTCTGATGCGGAGACCTTCAACATCAACGATGCTCTGAAGATGTCAACAACCACTTTCAATTCGGACCAGAAATTTACGATTATCGTTACCGGTCTGAAACCGAATGTGAAGTATAACTATTGTCTGATTGCAGAAGTGAAGTCAGAAAAGATCTACAGTGATGTAAAGGACTTTATTACTTACGATTTGGATGTTTCATCTGCGACTGATTTGTCTTCAGTCGCCTCTGCAAACTGTTACATCATATCAGCAGAAGGCTTTTACAAGTTCAAGACTGTTAAGGGTAACAGCACCACATCAGTCGGCAGTGTTGCTTCCGCTTCGATCCTTTGGGAGACATTTGGCACAGATACGGCTCCTGAACCGTCAGACCTGATCAGTGGAGTCTGCTACAAAGATGGTTACATCGCCTTCCAAACAGCCGATACTTTCAAGGAGGGTAATGCAGTCATCGCCGCCAAGGATGCCGATGGCAATATCCTTTGGTCTTGGCATATATGGCTTACCGACCAGCCACAGTCGCATGTCTATAATAACAACGCCGGCACCATGATGGACCGCAACCTCGGTGCAACCTCTGCGACTCCAGGTGATGTGGGTGCCCTTGGTCTGCTTTATCAGTGGGGCAGGAAGGATCCTTTCCTCGGTTCTTCGTCAATCAGCAGAAATACCATAGCCAAGTCCACCATCACTTGGCCATCTGCAGTAAAATCAGATTCATCGAATGGTACAATCGACTACGCTACCGCTAACCCTACTACATATATTACTTGCAACAATAAGAATTACGATTGGTATTACACCGGAGATTCTTCAACCGACAACACCCGTTGGACCACCTCGTCAAGCGTTAAGTCAATATACGACCCATGTCCAGCCGGTTGGCGTGTTCCAGATGGTGGTAGAAATGGTATATGGTCAAAGGCAGGATTTGGTACCACAACATACGATAGTACAAATAAAGGGATGTCTTTCAGCATCTCATCACCTTCCACAACTTGGTATCCTGCTTCGGGTTATCGCAGCAAAGACGATGGCGGTCTCTTCGTTGTCGGTAGCATCGGCTACTATTGGTCTGCCTCTCCTTACAGCTACTACGCGTACTACCTGATCTTCTACGGCAATGGCGAAGTCATTCCGTCTAACGACAGCAATCTCGCGAACGGCTTCTCAGTCCGTTGTCTCCAAGAATAATTCTTAATCAGCGTGGTCTGGCAATCCCTGCGTAGCGGGATTGTCAGACCATGCGTTTTGCGGCCTTCCTCTCGCGCCTGGATTGAGTGATGGTTACCGCAAGGTACTTCCTGCCAAGAAAGTTGCGAAACTCTATGTCGCTGAGGAGAAT
>JALFGP010000110.1 GCA_022777205.1 Rikenellaceae bacterium | reverse complement strand
GGAAGTCTGGCCTCCAGTTCCAATATCCGGTTCGTAAGTTCCTGACGCTGTTCCACTTCGTCACTCATTGCATAAGTCTCCCTCATCTGTTCCAAATGTGTAACCGCACTGTCCAGACGTGCCCGCAGCACTCTCACCTCCTCCATCTTGCGCATATATTCCTGAGTCTGAGCGTTTTCCGGTATGGCCGACGACAACTCGGAATCTTCCTGCCGGGAATCCGGATTCAGTTCCATAATCACCTTCAACCTTGTGGCATCAGTCACTTTTTCCTGAGCCGGGACAAACTCATACTCAAGCACATAAACATATACACTATCCCTGGGACAATCCCTGTCGGAGGCAAAGACCGTGTAACGCCCGTCATCCGTATTTACCAGCAGATAGTCATTCGCAGGAGAAGAATATGGGAAACCTAGGTTCGTCGGAAAGGTCCAGCAGCTGTCCAGACTGTTCCAGACAGATTCGTAGAGGTCGTATCCTCCCACTCCGTCACTTCTCCTCGCAGAAAAGGTCATAGATTTGCGGTCTGCCGACAGCATAGGAAAAATCTCGTCCGCCTCCGCATCCCCGAAGACCGGTTGCGGTATGGAGCAGGTCAGGGAATCGGAAATTTCGGAAAACACGATATGACGGCCCGTGGAATCGGGAACTGAAGAGAAATACAAAGACTGTTCATCATCCGGCAAATAAATCCACTCATCTCCGAAGGGCTTCCAACTGCGGTCCGGAAGAGGGTAATACAGGAAAAAATCCTTTTTTGAAAACCGCTGACGGGCTATGACCGAAGGCAAGCCCACCGACTCGCTGTAATCGATTCCGTTCAGACAATATTCATTCAATTCGGCAGCATAGACCTTTATGAGGGAATCCGAAGATGTCTTGAGTATATTCTCACACACTCTGCACGCCCTGCGGAAACTGTATTCGTCCCTAAGGGAATCGGCAAGGGCGAGTTTCTGGGAATCAGTTCTACCGTTGAGCAAAGCGGCAAGTGAGGAAAAATTGTCCGGAGCGGCAATCTTGTCGGAGACGATGACGGAATGCCCTGTTTTCACCTGAGCATCAAGACTGTATGCACAGGTAAACAGAACTGCAAACGCACAAAATATAATGTTCCTCAAACTTGTCATATCCGATAATCGGGCAAAATTTCATCCAAATCCTGTACCTAACCGATTAAGAACTCACAAAATTACATCAAGTTTCGTTTTTATTAAAGTGAAAATCAGAAAAAAGTAGTAAATTTGCGCCCTATTGCCGAGTTTTGAAAACGACACGGCAAATTTATGCAGATTGATTGACACTGAAAAACAACAATAACTGACAAATATTAATTAAAACAATAATCATTATGCAAAGTAAAGGTCTCATCAGATTCACAGCAATCTGCCTTGCGCTGGCTTGTCTTTGGCAGCTGTCCTTCTCCGTGGTAACCAGAATCCAGGAGAAAAAAGCTGACAAATATGCCGAGAAAGCAGTAAGCACATTGCTTGAAGGTGCAGAATTCAAAGCTGTTGCAGAAGAGGACAAAGCCTTCTACATCGATTCAATCACTAAAGTGAGCAACAGAAGGTACCTCGACTCCATCTCAGCTGAAAAAGTGTACTTGAATTACACCTACAAAGACGTAAAAGTTAAGGATATCAACCTCGGACTTGACCTCAAGGGCGGTATGAACGTTATGCTTCAGGTTCAGCTTGAAGACCTCGTCAAAGCCCTCGCTGACCATAGCCAGGATCCGGACTTCCTCGCAGCCCTCTCTCTTGCAAAGAGCCGCAGTGTGGAGTCGAGGGACAATTTCATCACCCTTTTCGGCAAGGCTTGGCAGGAGACTGCAAACGGACGTCCTCTCGCAGAGATTTTCAACACTCTCGACCTCAAGGACAAAGTAACCCGCCAGTCCACCGATGCTGAGGTGCTTGCAGTCATCGAAGGCGAATCCGAGAGCGCAATTGCAAACTCATTCAATGTGCTGCGCAACCGTATCGACCGTTTCGGTGTCACTCAGCCAAATATCCAGAGACTCGGCAACACAGGACGTATCCTCGTGGAACTCCCTGGCGTGAAAGAGCCTGAGCGTGTCAGAAAACTCCTTCAGGGAACCGCTTCCCTCGAATTCTGGACCACTTTCCAGTATTCCGAAATCGAGTCCTTCCTCAACGAGGCCAACAGCAAACTCGCTGAAATTCTCGCTACGGAAGAGGTGGAAGTTGCAGAGGAAAGCACCGGAGACATTGTCGCAGACGAAATTCAGGCAGCCGGAACTCAGGATCAGGATGAGGCTAAGTTCAGAAAAGAGAATCCTCTCTTCTCAGTGCTCCGTCCTTCAGGCTACAGCACCAACGCCTGCATAGGTTTCGCAAGCTATGCCGACACAGCCCTCGTGAACAAATACCTCGCGCTTCCTCAGATTAAGGAAATCTTCCCTAAGGAATTCCAGGCAATGTGGACCGTGAAACCTTCAGACCAGATTCCGGGAGGCAACTATTTCGAACTCGTTGCCATCAAGAACCGCAACAACAAGGCTCCGCTTGACGGTGAAGTTGTGACCGAGGCACGTGTTCAGTACGGCGAAGGCGGATCCCGTCCGGAAGTGTCCATGTCTATGAACAAGGACGGTGCTCAGACTTGGGCCC
The DNA here is from genome assembly GCA_022777205.1 of Rikenellaceae bacterium. Taxonomy (GTDB): domain Bacteria; phylum Bacteroidota; class Bacteroidia; order Bacteroidales; family UBA932; genus Cryptobacteroides. The sequence continues at coordinate 6,728 of JALFGP010000110.1, read as the reverse complement.
ACCTTACCAAGGACAATATCGGCCGTCAGGTGGCAATCGTGCTCGACGGAATGGTATATTCCTATCCTACAGTCCAGAGCGAAATCTCCGGAGGTTCTTCACAGATTACCGGAAACTTCACTCTTGAGGAGGCTGAAGACCTTGCAAACGTACTCAAATCAGGTAAGCTCCCTGCACCTGCAACCATCATCCAGGAGCAGGTTGTCGGTCCATCCCTCGGTTCAGAGTCCATCAACGCAGGTCTCATCTCTTTCGCAATCGCGTTTGTGCTCGTGCTCATCTATATGGTGCTGTTCTATCAGGGCGCAGGTCTCATAGCCGACATCGCTCTCCTGAGCAACGTGATTCTCCTCTTCGGTACCCTCGTATCCTTCGGAGCAGTCCTCACTCTCCCTGGTATCGCAGGTCTCGTCCTCACCCTCGGTATGGCAGTGGATGCCAATGTGATCATATATGAAAGGGTGAAGGAAGAACTTCGCGCAGGCAAGGGCTTCGGCAAGGCTGTGGCTGACGGTTACAAGAACGCATACTCTGCAATCATCGACGGTCAGGTGACTACAGCCCTCACTGGTCTCGTACTCTTCCTCTTCGGATCAGGCCCTGTGAAAGGTTTTGCAACCACCCTCATCATCGGTATCGTAACCTCTGTCCTCACTTCCATCTTCATCACCCGCATCATCATCGATGACAGGATTGCAAGAGGCAAGACGGTTTCCTTCGACAACAAGCTCACCAGGAACTTCCTCCAGAACACTCACGTGGACTTCCTCGGCAAGAGAAAGATTACCTATATCATCTCAGGAGCCCTCGTTCTCATCTCAATCGTATCCATATTCTGGAAAGGATTCACCTATGGTGTGGATTTCACCGGTGGACGTACCTATGTGGTGAGATTCGACAATGACGTGAAGGCCGAAGATGTGCGTACAGCAGTTGTGAATGCATTCAACGAAGCTGCTGCCCAGGATGAAAATGTGAGCAACTCTGCTGCAGAGGTGAAGCAGTTCGGTGGAGACAGCCAGATGAAGATTACCACAACCTACAAGATTGACCAGGAGTCTTCAGAAGTTGATGCAGAAGTTGAAAATATTCTCTACACAGCACTCAAAGGCTTCTTCAAGGCAGATGTTTCCCTGGCAGAATTCACATCGACGGTGGACAATCCTAACGGTATCGTAAGTTCCGACAAGGTGGGTCCTACCATTGCGAACGATATGAAACGCGACGCTATCATAGCCGTAATCATCGCCCTCTTCGTAATCTTCGCCTACATCGCAATCAGGTTCAAGAACTGGACTTGGGGCCTGGGTGGCGTGACTTCCCTTGCCCACACTGCAGTCATCGTGATCGGATTCTTCTCGCTCTTCAGCGGAATACTTCCGTTCACCCTCGACGTGGACCAGACTTTCATAGCCGCAATCCTTACCATCATCGGTTACGCAATCAACGATAACGTGGTCATCTTCGACCGTATCCGCGAATACAAGGCCGACCATCCTAAGGCATTGCTCAAGGACAACGTGAACAGCGCGCTCAACAGCACCCTCTCACGTACTATGAACACCTCCCTCACAACTCTCGTGACAATGATTGCAATCGCAATCTTCGGAGGCGAAGTCATCAGAGGTCTTGCAGTGGCCCTCATCCTCGGTATCGTAATCGGAACCTACGCTTCCATCTTCATCGGTACCCCTGTGATGTACGACGTGGTTTCCGCAGTGGAGAAAAGAAAAGCTGCGAAAGCATCTAGGAAATAATCAGGATTGAAACTTTCCTGCAAAAGCCGCGGTCCGGAATTCGAACCGCGGCTTTTTTGTTTATAAGAGGCAGGTTATTTTTTGAATATTACTTAGTATCTTTGCATCCCCTATCCCAAAAATGATTTTACCGGAAAAGAAACAATAGCACTATGTCATTCGTACACCTTCACGTCCACACCCAATATTCCATCCTTGACGGTCTTTCTTCTATCAAAGGGCTTTTCAAAAGAGCATCGAAGCTCGGTATGCCCGGACTTGCCATCACGGACCACGGAAATATGTACGGAGTGAAGGAGTTCTTCAAAGTGGCAAAGGACTTCCCCGAAATCAAGCCTATCATAGGCTGCGAGGTCTATGTCACCCAGGGCTACGACCACAATCTCAAGGACAAGGACCACAAAGGCTACTACCACCTCATCCTCCTTGCCAAAAACGAGAACGGCTACAGGAACCTCCTGAAAATCGTATCAGAGGGGCATATCAACGGTATGTACTACAAGCCGAGAGTGTCTCACAAAATCATCGAGAAATACCACGAAGACCTGATTTGCTGTTCGGCCTGCCTTGCCGGAGAGATTCCGAGGAAAATCGTGGCCGGAGATATGAAAGGTGCGGAAGAGAGCATCAACTGGTTCAAGGGTCTTTTCGGAGAGGACTATTATCTCGAAGTTCAGCTCCATAAGACTGAGGTCCAGGGACTTACGGGAAAAGCCTACGACAGGGTGTGGGAGGTCTATACCAACCAGCTCATAAGCAACGAGGGCATTTTCTCACTTGCGGAAAAAACAGGGGTGAAGGTCATTGCCACCAACGACGTGCATTTCGTGGAAAAGGAGGACGGACCGGCACACGACCGGCTCATCTGCCTCACCACCAACGCCTACATTGATGACGAAGACCGTCTCCACTACACCCAGCAGGAATACCTCAAGAGCGAAGAGGAAATGTCAGCCCTCTTCCCGGCACATCCGGAGGTGATTTCCAACACAATGGAAATTTTCGACAAAATCGAAAGCTATAAAATAGACAAGGACCCGATTCTTCCGAAATTCCGTATCCCTGAAGATTTTCTCGCAGACATAGATACCTATCTTGAAAAATACAAGGACATCATCGACGTCGGACGCACGGATGCGAAGGGAAACAGCCGTGGAGATGAATTCACCTGGTCTGTCGCCTACCTCTGCCACCTCACCTACAAGGGAGCCGAATGGCGCTACGGACAGACTCTGAACGAAGTACAGGCGGAGCGCATAGAATTCGAGCTCAAGACTATATGCAAGATGGGTTTCCCGGACTACTTCCTCATTGTCCAGGACTTCATAGCCGCATCCCGCGCGCAGGGCATTTCAGTGGGTCCGGGAAGAGGTTCGGCAGCCGGTTCAGCAGTGGCTTACTGCCTCAAAATCACCAATCTGGACCCTATACGTTACGACCTTCTGTTTGAGCGTTTCCTCAATCCGGACCGTATCAATATGCCGGATATAGACATAGACTTCGACGATGACGGGCGCTACGACGCTTTCAAATATGTCGAACAAACATACGGCAAGGACCACATTTCGCACGTCATCACTTTCGGCACTATGGCAGCCAAATCGGCAATCAAGGACGTGGGACGCATCAGCCACATTTCCATAGACGAAAGCAACCGTCTCACGAAGATGATTCCGGACAAGCCTTTCACAGTCACTGAAGAGGAAGACATACTCTTGGAGGAAGGCGAAGAGCCGGGACAGGGCGAAAAACTCGTGACCAAGGAGGAGCGTATGCCGGATCCGGAGCACGAGGGGGAAACCATACTCGTGAAAAGACGCTACAAGAGGGTCAAGGCGGAAAAAGAGAAGAAAGTTACCCTGGAGAACTGCTACAAATACATTCCTGAGCTGAAAAACGAGCTGGAAAACGGTAGCGAACTCACCAAAGAGGTCTTGCAGTATGCCCTGAAACTCGAAGGCAGCGTCAGACAGACGGGTGTACACGCCTGCGCAATGATTATCGGACGAGGTGACCTCACGGACTATATTCCCATCAGTATGGCCAAGGACAAGGCCACAGGAGAGGATGTGTGGGTGAGCCAATACGACGGACACTTCATTGAGGAAGTGGGTATGCTAAAGATGGACTTTCTCGGACTGAGGACACTGTCCATCATCAAGGAGTGCCTCAAAAGCATCAAAAAACGCCACGGCATTGATATAGACATAGAGAAAATCCCGATTGACGACAAGCCGACCTACGAACTTTACGGACGCGGAGACACCACGAGCGTATTCCAGTTCGAGTCTCCGGGTATGAAGGAATGGCTGCAGAAACTCAAGCCTACCAGATTTGAGGACCTGATTGCGATGAATGCCCTCTACCGTCCGGGGCCTATGGACTATATTCCGCAGTTCGTGGCCAGAAAACAGGGTACGGAGCCCATAGAATACGACCTTCCAGAGATGGAGGAATACCTCAACGACACCTACGGAGTGACCGTGTACCAGGAGCAGGTGATGCTTCTGTCTCGCAAGCTGGCAGGGTTCACCAGAGGCCAGTCCGACACCCTGAGAAAGGCTATGGGTAAGAAAATCAAGGCTATGCTGGACAAGCTGCATCCTCAGTTCATCGAGGGTGGAGTGGCAAACGGACATCCTAAGGAAATTCTGGAGAAAATCTGGGCGGACTGGGAGGCTTTCGCGAAATACGCCTTCAACAAGTCCCACGCAACCTGCTATGCCTGGGTAAGTTACCAGACCGGATGGCTGAAGGCCCACTACCCGGCCGAATTCCAGGCCGCCAACCTGAGCAAGAACCTTTCGTCTATGGACGAAATCAAGAAGATTATGGACGACTGCAAAAAGGGCGGAATAAAGGTTTTGAATCCGGATATAAATGAGTCTGAATCAGGATTTTCCGTCAATGCAGAAGGCAATGTCTATTTCGGATTGGGGGGCATAAAAGGCTTCGGAGACAATATAGTCCAGGCCATAATTGCAGAAAGGGAGAACAATGGTCCATTTGCGGACATATTCGACTTTATCGAAAGAATGAGCGGAATCGTCAACCGCAAGGCCCTCGAATCTCTCGCATATTCCGGAGCCTTTGACAGTTTCAATATTTCCAGAAGCCAGTTCTTCACCCCTTGCAAGAACGGAGATCTGTTCATTGATGCCCTGCTCAAATACGGTGAACTGTACCGCAAGGACAGTATGGATTCCGCCATTTCCCTTTTTGGAGAAATCGAGGAGATGAAGCCGACAAGACCGGAGATTCCACAGCCTGTCCAGGATGAGGACAACTTCAAATACCTCCAGAAGGAGAAGGAACTCGTGGGAATGTTCCTTTCCTCACATCCTCTGGACAAATACCGTTTTGAACTGGATACCTTCGCAGGCTGCTCCATCGGACAGTTGCAGAGCATCATAGACGAGGCCACCCAAAATCAGTCAGGATCTCGGAAATTATCTGTTGCAGGACTCATAACTAGCGTAAGCACAATGACTTCCAAGGCAGGAAAGCCATTTGCCAAAGCCACTGTCGAGGATTATGAAGGCAGTTACGAAATTGCTCTTTTCGGCAATGATTATGAAGCCTTTATGCCTTACTTGAAGGAACACGAGGCCATTTTCATAGAAGGAGAAGTAAAACCGCGCTATTTCAGCAAACCGGCAGAAGGAGGAAAACCGGCAGAAGCAGTGCCTTACACCTACAGGATTCAGAAAATGTCGCTGCTGGGCAATGTGGCCGATGAAAAAGTCAAGACCTTTGTCATCAATATGAACACCGACCAGATTACCCCGGAATTCCGTGCGGCGCTGGTAAAGCTAATAAAACTCAACCCCGGAAAGATTCCTCTGAGTATGAAACTCTTCGACCCGGTGAATCACTGGACCATAGATTTCGCTTCGAGAAAATTCACTGTGTCGGTGTCGAACCAGTTTATAGAAGACATCAAGGGACTGGGAGTGGAATGTCACTGTGAGATAAAAAGATAAGTAATCCTCAAAAAATAACCTGCATCATCTTTGAAAGTCTTTTCGGTCCATATTTCCTCCCTCATCAGTCACATAGCTACGGCTATGCTCCTTCTTCGGGTGAAAATCTGACCTCGAAAATCCAATTCAAATCTGACGCAACTTATTTTTTTCATATTACTAAAAAGGAGTTCTGCCTGCCGGCAGAACCCGTTCGTTTTATGCAAATATATGAAAAATCTTTCAGAATTCCTTGAATTTCGGCGACATTATCTCGGAATAGATCACAAGCTTTTTAGGGTCAATGGCTTCGCGCCTGTCTCCTTCCGGGATAGCAGGAGACTTCTCCCCGCCTGCAGCCACGGCCGGCGTTTCATCCTCCGCGGATTCAAGCACATCAGGCACTTCGAAACTTCCTGATACCACGGGACTGTATGTCTGAGGCAATGCCTCCTCAGTTTCTTCCGCAACAAGAGACTCCCCGGCCTCCTCAGCAGCCGGGACCGGCTCCCCAGATTCCCCGACAGGTTCCTCCGCTTCTCCGGTCAGATCCTCATCCTCCCAGGTCAGATCCTCATCCTCTCCGGCAGGCAACGGCAGGTTGGACACGGTAGGGAACTCCGGCACAGACGGCCGGGCACGCTTTTCCGACGATGCGGCAGAACGCTTCTTCCTGCGGGACTTCACCCGAAAGTCAAGCAGGATTGAAAGGCCGATTATGACCAGCAGAAATATTTCGTGGGCGCTCATTGCGAATTATCAGTTCCGACCGCTAATATAATGATTTTTCAGCAATCAGAGAATAACATTTCTCCCTGTCCCTTCCGAGCTGGGCTGCGAGTCCCGCCATATCGGGGAATCTGGCCTCGTCTCGGATTTTGGTGATGAAGGTCAGGGTGATGTCAAGGCCGTAGATATCCTCATTGAAATCGAAGATATTGGTCTCGATGGTCATCGCATTGCCGTTGCCGACAGTAGGGCGGACACCGATATTGCACATGCCGTAGAA
>JALFGP010000096.1 GCA_022777205.1 Rikenellaceae bacterium | reverse complement strand
TGGTAACTTGCTGGGGGCCTTGGCGGCTTTGCCGGCTTGGCTGGGATATGGGAAGAATTCCGCTGGAAAAGGGGTGACCTCGCCGGCTTTGCCGGCTTGGTCGTTGTGGGAAGAATTTTACTTGTTGCTGGGGCCTTGCCGGCCTTGCCGGCTTGGCTGGGGATATGGGAAGAATTTCACTGGAAAAGGGATGTCCTCGCCGGCTTTGCCGGCTGCGAGAGCCCTTTCGCTCGCCGCGGGGCCCTTGCAAGATAAATAAAGATACTCAAGGAATTCGTGGCCTTTGGCCACTTAATTCGTATAACGGCTGCCCTTACGTGAGCTCGCTCATGAAGGGGGTATAATTGCCATTTTTAAGGTTATTTCTTGATTATCCATTCTCCGTAGCGATTGTTTTTGGTGCGGTCCAGGAAGCCTTTTTCTCTGAGATAACTGATATATCTTTTGACGTGTCTCTCACTGACTTCTATAATTTTAGCCAGTTCCTTGACAGTTATTTTCGTGTTATGAGATATGTGCTGCAGGATTGATTTTAGATTGTCATCTAGGGTGACATTTAGAGTGACATTTTGACTTTCTAAAACTGTATCTACTTTATTTTCAGTACTTCCTAGAGTGACATCATGATGTTCTAGAGTGCCATTGTTGACGAATAGAGTGCCGGTTTTCTGGCGTTGTATTGTCACTCTGAAACCTCCGCAGTGTTCGTCGTATGTCGGCTGTTCCAGTCCGGCTTTCTCAAATTCGTTGTGAATCTTGCGGAAGCCACGACCCCAAGCCTCGATGAAGCCGGCGAGGTAGAAAACGCGTGCTATGTTCTGGTTACGCTGCCTTGATGAATGTTCCTGGATGAGTTTTTCTACTGTGAATCCGTCCGGGAGGGAGCCGTAATTGTAGAGTGATATCCTGTCGTTGTATATCTTCATCTGTATCTGCTCTCCTGGGTAGGATTTGTGACAGATGGCGTTATATATGAGTTCTCTGAGGGCTTGCTCCGGGATTTCAAGGGTTTCTATTCTCTGGAGGCCTTCGTAGCTGATGTGGAAGACGAGATATTTGCTCATCAGGGTTTCGATGACTTTGTCTGTCATCTGGATGATGTTGCCTTTGATGTCGTCTTGGATGATTAGGTCTGATTCGTCAGATACGAAGCGACCTATCTTGAATCCGTTGGCTACGAAGAATTTTTCCGGTTCTTTACCGAAAAGCAGGATGGCAGCATTCTTGAGTTTGCCGTCACGTGTAATGAGGTTCAGGTTCTCGAGAATGGTTTCAGTGCTGTCGTCGATTGAAATGCCTGGTACTCTTCCTGATTTCTTGGCTTTGTTGATGAAGAATTCGATGGCTTTTCTATCGATATCATTTTCTATGGTCGCATCATTTACCGGGATGTCATCCCAGCTGAGTCCCATTTTCTTGAGTACGAAGGTGTGGAGACTGTCGCCTCTGAGTATCTGATTGGTTGCTCCGCTTCTGTAGTAGCATACACCGTCGAGCAGGATAGGAACATTGCTTGGCAGTACGGTAATTTGTATGTAGTCAATTCCGTCTATCTTGCGCTGATCAACGTCCGGAACTATTCCGAGCTTGTTGATGATCTTACTCGGAATGTCCTCCATCAGTTTCTTGACTTTCTGCAGACCGACAGGTTGCCCTTTGTCATTGAGGCCGATGTTTATGACTCCACCCTGATTGTTAGCGAAGCCACATATCCATTGTAGCCATTCGTCTCTCCACTGGCTTTTGTGTTCTATGATGTTTGTTTCTTCCATAGCGCTTTCCTGTATTGGTTGCGAAATTAATCAAAATATCTGTATCTTGGACACGACTTCCAGTTGATCGGCTTTAATATACTTCTTGAGCATCATTGGCGAAGAGTGTCCGGTTATTTTCATTTGAGGATATTCCTTCAGTGTCCCGCACCAGTTTTTGAACTCGAATAAATGCCATGTCAGAGTATCTTAAGTAGTACTTCAAATGTTTTTCAGCAGTTATGCCCGAGTGGAGCAGACAATTGACAGTGATGTGGATGCTTGCGTGCTTCTGGAAACACCAAACTATATGACAAGAGCCGCTATCAAGGAGGAACTGGATATTTTGTTTGATAGGGTAGTTGATGGCGTTTCTCTCTCGGCCAAGATGTCCCAGCATTTAAGGAAAGCAGAGAAAACGAGATAATTTATGTATAAGAAGACCACATTGACTAAACTCATTAAAAAGTGAACGGGTATCACCGGAATGCTGAACGGGTATCGTCCGGAATAAGTACGCAGGCACTAATTGGGGAAGGAAAAACCGTAGAGGAGACCATAGAGGACTTTCTCGGAACCTTCGAAGCAATGAAGCAGGACTTTCACGGAAGACGCAAGCCGAGCCGTAAGACCATCGACAAGATCCAGAGCGGAGTTGACCACTTTGCCAAGGAACTAACGGCCATAAAGTTCGCTTGATTATCACACATGAACTGGCACGGCCCTCGGAACTATCCGGGGGCTTTTTGTAAAAACTTGCATTGCCGTTGATGATTTTTCGCAAATTTTATCAACGACGCTGCAAAATTTCACGTGAGTTTAATTGACATAATTGTAGTTGGGGTTGGTGGCGATAAGGGCCGATGTCGGAGAGGTTAAAGGTCAATACAGCGGGAAGAGTTGAAAGAATTGTGCTCATTTGCGAAAACATATCCCAACTGGTTGCTGACAAATTGCGTTCTGCCAATTTGTTTGTCAGTATTCCGGTGGGAGTGACCGTAGATCCAGTATTGCGCCCTGCATCCCTCGATGAAATCATCCTCATCGGCAACAAAGGCACCGTTGATGCGGCTCCCTTTGAAATCAGGCGATGACAGTTGGAAGGACGGCAGATGGTGCGTCACTATAATTCTTTTGGAGGCCTTGGACTGATTGACCGCATCTCTCAGGAAAGCCATACATCGCTCATGCTCCTTGTTGAATTGGTCAAAAGTCAGCGTCTTTCCGTTGAAAAGAATCCGATGGAAATCTGTTACTCCATACTCAGTGGCAAAGGCATCCTGCAAAGGGACTCGCGCCCACAGGGTGGAAAGAATAAACTCTACGTCCTCACACTTGACAACGCCATTGTAGTACACGTTCACATTGGGTCTGACGGAGAGAATCTTTCCGTCCGGCAAGGTAGATATGTCGTAGTACTTGTAGAATTCATGGTTGCCCGGTATGACAAGTACCTCTTCGAAATTATCTGCCACATAATCCCAGAATGGGTGTGAGACATAATTGTCATCGCTAAGGTAGCCGATATCTCCGGCAAGCACCAGCACATCACCGACAGGCTCAATGGGATGAGTCTTCAGGTAGCGCCAGTTGTCGGCGAATTCCAGATGGAGGTCTGATGCGTATTGAATCTTCATTGAGCGATGGTAAAATTGCTTTGCAGGATTTCTACTAAAGAGCCGAGGTAATCAACCCCCACTCCAAGCGATGCTGCGATTGACTGGCTTATCTCCGATTCGGCAATCGCTTGAGCGAAGGAAATCAAGACCTCTTTGATATGCGCAGAGACCTCAAAGACCTCAGTCGGATCAAGCGAGGCCACGGCCATCATAACGTCCCTACGATGCTTCTTAAGATCATCGGAATTGACCTGCTTCCCAGCTGCCCTTTCTGCACTTAAGTTCATATAAGCCAGCGTCTTCAGGCAGATAAGCGAGTCTGGCGAGGCATATCGGATGCCCTCGCGTATAACATAATGCGTAGTCAGATATGCGTAATAATCAGGATCAAGGATGATGGCAGACAGGTGGGAATAGTCCTCATCGATTTCAATGTATTCGATGTGATAGTCTGCAGGTTGGCCGATTCCTCCTACCGGCTTGGATAGAATCTCGATTTGGCTCGGATATCCATCGGAACCACCCACAAAGCTATAGAAAACGTATTTAATATCGCCCTCGGCATTCTTCCGTGATGCAAACTTGTAACCGCCCTCCTTAATGAACTTCCAAAAAGCGCTGATGAAGTCTTTCCCCACATTTTCAAGCACAAGTACCATATCGATGTCGCGAGTTCTTCGAGGCTGTATGGGCCCGCCTGAAAGGACTGCACGGCACGCACTGCCGCCAATAACAATGAATGAATCCGAGAAGGAGGCAAAGGCTCTCTCAAATTGCTGTATTCCAGAAACTATTTCCATATTGATTCTATCATGATTTCTACTTCCTTATGCACACGTGGATCTTGATCTTCTTCGAGGGACAGATATAGGGACAGCTTGTCCACAGCATCTTCACCGATTGGAGGGTATTTCCATATTTCCACCTTGAAGCGTCCGTCAAAACCATTCACACCCCAAAAATCAACCTCCTTAAAGCGTCCTGCATAGACGGCCACTGTAGGCGTATCATCATCGGCAAGATTGCTGAAAGAAGACAGAGCAGAAATGCCGGCTGCTGGATATTTTCCACTTGGGAGCACGTCACAAAACACCGTCCTCTTTATAGGGGATGCCATGAATGGCTTCGCCGCGTTCCATAAATCCCGTCCTGATTTTGTGAAGGCAATCACCTTTGTCCCTTCCGGCTTTTTCTTGGATGCAACAAGAGAAAGGTCTTCCAGATTCTGAACGCCTTTTGCAATACTTACATATGTGTAAGGCATCCATTTGGCCAGCGCAGAAATTGTACTGCCTTCAACTGTCTTTCCCTGTAATTGCGATAGCAGAATGTACTGGCCACAAGCCGAAAGGTGTCCAGCGGCTTTTCTTCTGGTTGAAGGGGTGGTAAGTAACGTGGGAAGGTACGCATTATTTTCTCCCGCCACATAGTACACGCCCTTTTCCAGCAGTCTTTTTTTCTCGTAATAATCAAGACGGTCGAAGTAGAAGACAATATGCGTCTTCAAAGCAGCGCTGAGTCTCGCCGCCCTTCTTTGATATTGCAGCGGTGTCTCCTTCGATAGTTTGGAGACAAGAAGAAGCATGGCGTTGCCTTGGAAGGAGAAGTCATAGAAATTGTACCTCACGGAATCATCCACGGTAATTCCCTTTAGGCTACCCCTCCCGCGCTCATTTAGGGCGATCTTAATTCCAGCGACTATTATATTATTCAATTTTTGCACGATTATAAATACTGTTTATAACAGTGCAAATATAGCGATAATTATTTGTTTTACAAATCTTGTTTGTCAACGCCTAGTGTAATGCCATTGTGTTTGTCGTCAAACTGATTTGTCGTTTGTGCGCAAGTGATATAGTAAACATCATTCTTTTCCATAAGATTCAGGAAATAGTTACCCCAAGCGCCCTCTATACAGAAAAACTAGCATCAAATGAGAAAAATTTGGTAAATTGTAGGAAAATTCCTACATTTGCAATCTGATATTCAAGGAGCTCTATGAAATATAACGAATTGGAACGCAAGTTGCTCAAATTCGGTTGTTACCCCACCGGGGAGCAGCAGCACGGACATCCTGTCTGGTTCAGTCCGAAGACTAACCGGAAATTCACGACCAGCAACCACAAAAGTCAGGAAGTCGCAACGGGGACATTGAAATCAATATTGAGAGATGCGGGGCTACAATAGCCCCTCCCTCATAAATTAGATAAAAAAGATAGATGTTGAGTTATGAGAAAATGCAAAGTATTTATAGAGAAATCCGAATACGGGTATTCTGCCTACATCGGGGATACTCCGCTTGAGTTCGGGTGCATCGGGGAAGGAAAAACCGTAGAGGAGACCATAGAGGACTTTCTCGGAACCTTCGAAGCAATGAAGCAGGACTATATTTCTGCTGGAAATGAGTTCGAGGATGTGGATATTGAGTTCTGCTACGATACGGCCAGCTTCCTCTCTGAGTATGCAGGTATCTTCTCCCTTTCAGGGCTGGAGAAGATTACCGGAGTTAGCCAGGCACAGCTCGGCCACTTCCTGCACGGAAGACGCAAGCCAAGCCGTAAGACCATCGACAAGATCCAGAGCGGAGTTGAACGCTTTGCCAAGGAACTAACGGCCATAAAGTTCGCTTGATTATCACACATGAACTGGCCACGGCCCTCGGAACTATCCGGGGGCTTTTTTGTAAAAACTTGCATTGATGTTGACGAGTTTTCGCAAATGTTTCAACGACGCTGCAAAATTTCACGTGAGTTTAATTGACATCATTGTAGCTGGGGGTTGGGTTCATATTTTAACTTGCTGGTAACTTGCCGGTAACTTGCTGGGGGCTCTCTGCTAAAATGGCCAATCTTTAATTGACACAATTGTAGAGGGGATTTGGCTTCATATTTTAACTTGCCGGTAACTTGCTGGTAACTTGCTGGGGCCTTGCCGGCTTTGCCGGCTTGGCGGGGGATATGGGAAGAATTCCACTGGAAAAGGGGTGACTTCGCCGGCTTTGCCGGCTTGGATGGGGTTATGGGGATTATGCCGCTGGTAAAGGGATGTCCTCGCCGGCTTTGCCGGCTGCGAGAGCCCTTTCGCTCGCCGCGGGGCCCTTGCAAGATAAATAAAGATACTCAAGGAATTCGTGGCCTTCGGCCACTTAATTCGTATAACGGCTGCCCTTACGTGAGCTCGCTCACGACGGGTAGCCGTTATACGAATTTTGCATCGCTGGCGCGATGCAAATTCCTTGAGTATCTTTATTTATCTTGCGGAAAGTGAGGGATTCGAACCCCCGGAGGCTTTCACCTCAACAGTTTTCAAGACTGCCGCCTTAAACCACTCGGCCAACTTTCCTTTCGGTCCTGTTGAAAGGGACTGCAAAGGTAGGTAAAAAAATTAAAATGCAAAAAAAATATTTCAAAAAGTTTTGTGAGAAGAAAAGAATAAGCTGCGTCAGATTTGAATTTAGATTTTCAAGGTCAGATTCTCATCCGAAGAAGGAGTATAGCCGTAGCTATGTGACTGATGAGGAAGGAAGACCGAAAAGATTTTCAAAGATAATGCAGCTTATTTTTTGAGGATTACTTAACTTTGCGGGGTTGGTGCCGGGAGTTGCGGAGAGGATATGAATTGGTTAGGTATTTTTAACTGAAATGGGTATGAATTTGAAGAAAATGTTTTTGAGTCTGCTTTGTGTCGGGATGGTGTTCTCCGCTGCTGCTCAGGTGCAGATTACCACCAGAAAGGCAAAAATCGGTGATTTCACTCAAAAGATTCTCAAGGTGGTTTTGCCGGGGCAGCCTCTTGACAAAGCTGCTTTTGAACAGGAAATCAGTTCCGGATGGCGCATTTCTCCTTATGAATTCTGCACTGCCGAGGACTTTGAGGCATTCAAGGAAAATCCTGATTTCTATTTTATGATGCTTACAAAAAACCAGTACAAAAAGGAGAGCAATCCCGGCATTGAATTCATAACCATAGTCAAGGGTGGAGAAGGGGCCAAGGAGGGACTTGGCGGAATGCTTGAGGTATGTGCCTTCCCGCTCAGGGCCGCAGAAGGGGCTGAGGGACGTGAATTTGATTATCTGCCTGCCATAATGGATATGATTCAGGACTATATCGAAGACTCTATGGCAAGGGATGCGGATGCTTATGCCGGTTTTGTCAAATACGCTTCTGAAATCAACAATATGCGTGGCAAGAAACTCATAATTGCCAATGAGGATATGTCACGAGATGTCAATGAGCAGTTGAAAACTCAGGCAGTTCAGGCTGGAGTGGAATTTCTCGATGCTGATGATGCGGCAGATGTGATGGGGAAGGCTCCAAAAGGCCAGCTGGTGTCCTATTCTGTCTATCCGAAAGATGCCGGGAGGGGTTCCTACTGCTTCAAGATGATATTCGGGGCGGATGACCACAGACTCTATTATTTCCGCAAACAATCAGTCACTTCTGACGGAGACCACGGATTTACCGCATTGGAAATCAAGAAGTTCATATCAATCCTGACAAAATAGAACGATGATTTGTTCCACTACTGCCGAAGGGCTGCGCTATGCTGTGCTGAAGGAAGGGAAGAGGGCGGCCTACTGTGCCTTGAGCATAAATTGTGGCACGCGTGTCGAAAATGTGCTGAAGACATCCTCGAGGGGAGGGCATTATCCTTCCGGGACTGCCCATTTTGTGGAACACGCTCTGTTCAAGGGGACTGCCAGACATTCGGCTCAGGAAATCAACGGCTATCTGGAAAAGTTGGGAGGGGAATTGAACGCCTACACCACCAAGGAGGAGATAGTCCTCCATTCTACGGTCCTGAGCGAGGATTTGCGCAAGGCTGCGGATTTGCTCTTCGAACTGGCGACTGAACCCCTGTTTCCGGATGGGGAGGTGCAGAAGGAGAAGACTGTGATACTTGAGGAAATCGCATCCTACAAGGACTCTCCGGCCGATGACATATACGACAGGTTTGAGTCTATGCTGTTCGAAGGACACCCTCTTTGCGGAACCATACTCGGGACTGCCGCTTCGGTCAAAGGGCTTGAGGCTGAAAATCTAAGGGAATATGTGAGAGAATTTTTTGTGCCTTCCAGGATGGCTATGGCTCTGGTTTCGCCCCTTGAAGAAGCTCAGATGGCCTTGATGGTGGAGGAATTGTCCCGGGAATATTTCAGAAGTGGGGTACAAACGCTCAAGCCGGGAATGACTGATGCCGAGGCAGGAAATGCGAATCCGGGTGCAGAGCCGGTTTATGCATCATTGCCGGCCACATTGGCGCTCCCCAACCTTTTCGACAAGACCATCAACCGCCACACTCATCAGGCCAACTGCATATTGGGTTCAACAGCCCCTTCGCTATACCGGGAACAAGAAAGAATCGCCGCCTCACTGATGGCAAACATCCTGGGCGGACCCGCTTCCAACTCCATACTCAACTCCCTCCTGAGGGAAAAGAACGGCTGGGTTTACAATGTTGAATGTAACTACACCCAGTATGCGGATACGGGTATGATGGCGGTCAGTTTCGGCTGCGACAGGGAAAGGCTTGACGACTGTATATCAGCCATATATGGGGAACTTGAAAGGCTGCGGGACTGTCCTATGGATGAGGATGCGCTTGCTGCGGCAAAGAAACAGCTCAAAGGGCAACTGGCCATTGCGTCGGACAACGGGGAGAGTCAGGCCCTGTCTATGGGCAAGTCCCTGCTGGTGTTCGGACGGGTCTATGATGACGAAACCATCTGCCGTCAAATCGATGCGGTGACTCCTCAGGATATCCAGGCTTCTGCCCGCGCCATCTTCGCCCCAGACCGCCTCTCCAAACTGGTTTATCTGTAACTTGAGGAATGTCTCATTCGTGGTGATATGGCTCGCCGCGAAGGATGGTGAAAGCCCTGTACAACTGCTCCAGAAAAATGGCCCGGACCATCTGGTGCGAAAAAGTCATCTTCGACAGAGACACCATTCCATCGGCCCGGTCGTAAACCTCCTTGCTGAATCCGTATGCACCCCCAATCACAAACACCAGGTCCCTGCCTGCCGACAGTCGTCCCTGAATCCAGGATGCCCACTCCAGAGACGTTTGCAACTTGCCCCTCTCGTCCAACAGAATAAGGCAGTCCGAATTCCGGACTTTCTTCAAAATGAGTTCCCCTTCCTTCTGCTTTATCTGGTCACGGGAAAGCGCCGACACGTTTTTCAGTTCGGGTATTTCCTCCAGTGCGAAACTGCAATAATGCCCAAGACGGGAGACATAAACCTGCATCCCCTCACGCACCCAGGCCACGTCCGTGCGTCCGACAGTTATCAGGCTGATTTTCATAGAAGTGCGTAGGCCTTGACATCGGCAGCGGTGATGACCGGTCCGGAAAGAATCAGCAGACGCTCCACCACATTCCGCAACTCCCTGATATTACCTGTCCAGCTCCTGTCCACCAGCAGCTGCAATGCATCGGCATCGATGGGACGCTTGCTCTTGCCTGTCTCATCGCAAATCTGGCCTATGAAATAGTCCACAAGCAGGGGAATGTCGCTCTTGCGTTCATCCAGGTCAGGCACCTGTATGATAATCACGCTCAGACGGTGATATAGGTCCTCCCTGAAATTTCCCTTGGCAATCTCTTCACGCAGGTTCTTGTTGGTCGCGGCAATCACTCTCACATCCACTGTGATGTCCTTGTCGGAGCCCACCCTCGAAAGTTTCTTCTCCTGAAGCACCCTGAGCACCTTGGCTTGTGCGGAGAGGGACATATCCCCGATTTCGTCGAGGAAAAGTGTGCCTCCGTCGGCCTGCTCAAACTTGCCCTTGTGCTGCTTGATGGCTGATGTGAATGAACCCTTCTCGTGCCCGAACAGTTCAGACTCAATGAGTTCAGAAGGAATGGCCGCGCAGTTGACCTCTATGTAGGGCATTGCCGAACGCAAGCTCTTCTGGTGCAGAGACCTCGCCACCAGTTCCTTTCCGGTTCCGTTCCCGCCCTGAATGAGCACTCTTGCATCGGTAGGAGCCACCTTGTCAATCATTTCCTTGACTTTCTGGATTTCCGGAGATTCGCCTATCATTTCCTGACCATAGACCTTCTTTTTCAGAAGTTTGGCCTCTTTCATCAGGTTGCTCTTGTCCGTGGCATTCTTGATGGTAATGAGTATCCTGTTCAGGTCCAATGGTTTGGACAGGAAATCGAAAGCCCCCAGTTTTATGCACTTGACCGCCGTGTCGATGTCCCCGTGCCCTGAAATCATCACCACAGGCGAGTCAATCCCCTTGTCCTTGAGCCTTCCAAGCACTTCTTCACCGGACAGGTTCGGCATCTTGATGTCGCAGAAAATCACGTCATACCTTTCTTTTTCAGCCATCTGCAGTCCCACTTCCCCATCCTCGGCCACATCCGTAACGTGTCCTTCGTCGTCCAGAATCTCTTTCATCAGGCTGCGGATAGGACGTTCGTCATCAATTACAAGTATTTTCATTTTCCAGTAATTTTTATTCCACAAACAATCGGGCGGAGACCTCTCCCGCCCAATATATGGCAAATATCGGATAAATTTCTCTCTTTAAGCAATTTTTTTTAATTTTGTCGTCCTTCGGTGGCCCATTGTCCCGGGGAAAGCGAATATGACCACATCAGAGATTCCTGCAATTACCATTGCAATAGACGGTTACTCTTCCACAGGCAAGAGTTCTTTCGCCAAACGCATAGCCCGAGAGCTTGATTTTCATTATCTCGATTCGGGCGCTCTCTACCGTGCGGTCACGCTTTACGCCTTGGAGAAGGGCTATATTTCACCGGAAGGGAACATAGACACGGCATCCCTGGAGATTGACCTTCAGAGTCTGGATGTGCATTTCGATGAGCAGGGTCGCACTTGCATTGGCGGACGTTGTGTGGAGAACGAAATTCGTACTCTGCGTGTATCCGGCAAAGTCAGTCCCATATCTGCGGTTCCTCAAGTCAGGGACTATGTGAACCGGATTCTGCGCCTTTGCGGCAAAAACGGACGTATAGTAATGGACGGCAGGGATATAGGCACTACAGTTTTCCCAAATGCCGAGTTGAAAATCTTTATGACTGCAGACCCTATGGTCAGGGCTTCCCGCCGCGCAGCCGAGATGCAGGCCAAAGGTGAGAAGGCAGACCTTGATGAGGTGCTTGCCAACCTCAAGGAAAGGGATTACATAGATTCCCACAGGGAAGTTTCTCCTCTGACCCAGGCACCTGATGCCGTGGTGCTGGACAATTCGTCAATGACTATGGACGACCAGATGGAATGGGTCCTTGACCTTATTGAAAAAAGATTCGCAAAGAAATGAACGTAAAAGTTGAAGTGGACAAGAATTCCGGATTCTGTCCCGGAGTGATAAGGGCGGTGGAAATCGCTGAAACGAAACTGGCCGAAAAAGGAGACAGGAAGATTTTCTCCCTGGGTGCCCTGGTCCACAATGAGTCTGTTTTGGGCAGGCTTGCTGACGCCGGGCTGGTGGCAGTGGATGTGGAAGACCTGGATGAAATGCAGGCCGTTCAGGATGCCGATCTCATCATAAGGGCACACGGTGAGCCGCCTTCCACCTACATCAAGGCCAAGTCCTTGGGTTTCAATGTGGTGGACTGCACTTGTCCGGTGGTGCTCAAGCTCCAGACCAGAATACGCAATGCCTACAATGCGATGAAGGCAGCCGGTGAGGGGCAGATACTGATTTTCGGCAAGGTGGGACACGCTGAAGTGCTCGGACTGGTGGGGCAGACGGATGGGGAAGCCATAGTCGTCGAGTCTATGCTGATGCTCGAAGCTATGTTGAACGACGGTAAGGTGAGCCCGGATATACCGACGGAGATTTTCAGTCAGACCACCAAATCGCCTCAGGAATATGCGAAAGTTTGCGAAAGGCTCTCCGAGGTGCTCGGCGACAAACTCAAGGTCCACGACACCATATGCCGTCAGGTTTCCACCCGTCACGACAAACTTTCCAACTTCGCACTCAGCCACTCCGTCATCGTATTCGTCTCCGGCAAGTCAAGTTCCAATGGGAAAGTCCTTTGCGAATTCTGCAAGTCGGTGAATATCAGGACTTACAATATAAGCTCCGTGGCGGATATCAACGAAGCCTGGTTCCGGGAGGACGACAATGTGGGCGTGTGCGGGGCGGCTTCCACACCCAAGGAACTGCTCGAAGAAATTGCAGAAGGCATCAGGGATATTTTGCGTAAAAAACAATAAGTTGTATCTTTGCAGCCGCAATTTTCTGATGGGTTGTGCGTGAGCTCCCGAATGATTATTTTTAAAACTATATATTTTTATGGCAACAACAGCAGATTTCAAGAACGGGCTTTATATGATGTACAATGGAAAGCCTTGTTCTATCGTATGGTTCCAGCACGTTAAACCGGGAAAGGGTCCCGCTTTCGTAAAGTGCAAACTCCGCAACCTTGAGAACGGCCGAATCCTTGAAAACACATTCACGGCTGGTGTGAAGATTGACGTGATCAACGTGGAGCGTCGTCCATACCAGTTCCTTTACAAGGATGAGGACGGATTCAACTTTATGCACGAGGAGACTTACGAGCAGATTCACCTGGGCACTGACCTCGTTGAAAACGCAGACCTTATGAAAGAGGGTCAGCACGTGGAGATGATGTTCCTTGCTGAGGAAAATGACGAAAGGTGCCTCACTTGCGAACTTCCTACCTATGTCGAACTGGAGGTGACCTACACCGAGCCGGCAGTCAAGGGAGACACAGCTTCCACTTCAGCTCTCAAGGAGTGCACTCTGGAGACAGGAGCAACCATTATGGTGCCTCTGTTCATCAACCAGGGCGAGCGCATACGTGTCAATACTGAGGACCGTTCTTACGGCGGACGCGTGGCTTAAGCACCATTCTTACGATAACAAAGTCAGGGGGCTGAACAAAAAAATGTTCAGCCCCCTTTAGCTTCTTAATCCCCGCATACATGCGTCTGCGGTCCCTTCGGGGCTTTTGTTCAGCCCCCTTTCTGTCATTTCTGTCTCAAGAACACCTGCACAGGGCACCCCTCGAAATCAAAGTTCTCCCGAAGCCGGTTCTCAAGGAAACGCTTGTATGGATCCCTCACATACTGCGGCAGATTGCAGAAGAAAGCAAAGGACGGAAATCTTGTAGGCAACTGTGTGATGAACTTGATTTTCACATATTTGCCCTTCCAGGCAGGCGGAGGATAATTCTCAATTTCAGGAAGCATCACCTCGTTCAGCTTGGAAGTCGGAATCTTCTTGGAATAGTTGTCGTAAACCTTCTGGGCAGCCTCAAGCACATTCAGGATTCTCTGCTTGTTCAGCACCGATGTGAAAATGATAGGAATGTCATCGTTGGGTGCAATCCTTGACTTGAGCGCAGCCGTATATTCCTTCATCGTGTTGCTGTCCTTTTCCACAAGGTCCCATTTGTTCACCACCAGCACGCAGCCCTTCCTGTTCTTCTGGATGAGGTTGAATATGCTCATATCCTGAGCCTCCATTCCGAGCGTCGCATCAATCATAAGTATGCACACATCCGAATGTTCTATTGCCCTGATTGATCGCATAACCGAATAGAATTCAAGGTCTTCGTGTACCTTGCTCCGCTTTCTCATCCCAGCGGTGTCCACCAGCATAAACTCGTGTCCGAAGCGGTTGTAATGTTCGGCTATGGAATCGCGGGTGGTCCCTGCAATAGGGGTCACAATATTCCTTTCCTTGCCCAAAAGAGCATTGGTGAGGGATGATTTGCCCACATTCGGGCGACCTACAACCGTGATGTGCGGCAGTTCAGGATGCTCATCGGCAGTTCCGTCATCTTCCGGAAGCTGTTTCACGATAGCGTCCAGCAAGTCTCCGGTTCCGCCTCCGTTGGCAGCCGATATGCTCCAGACCTCGCCCAATCCCAGGGCATAGAACTGGAAAGTGTCGTAAATCTTCTCGCCGGAATCCACTTTGTTCACTGCCAGTACCACCGGTTTGCCGCTTCTGCGAAGCATATCGGCTATTTCGTTGTCATAGTCAGTGATTCCAGTGGCTCCCTCCACCATAAACAGTACAAGGTCAGCCTCTTCAACGGCCAGCACCACCTGTTTGCGTATTTCCTCTTCGAAGATGTCGTCGGAATTGGATGTATATCCTCCGGTGTCCACCACCGAAAATTCCCTTCCGCACCATTCTGTCTTGCCGTAGTGACGATCTCTCGTGACTCCGGCGGTTTCATCGACTATGGCCTGACGCATTCCGACAAGTCTGTTGAAAAGCGTTGACTTGCCCACGTTAGGTCTGCCGACTATTGCTACTAAACTCATATAATTACTATTATTTAAGTATATATATACCAGATATCATCTGTATATTCCTAATTGTCAGTATGCAGGCCGCAACCGGCGCAATCACTGCACCCGAGGTCGCTGCAATCCGGTTTTCTGCCCCCGTGCTTCTTGCTCCAGAGCCTCATCTCCTCCTCCTTCGCGCAACGGATTCCGAGTTTCTTCATCTCCTTGTTGGAGGATATTTCAGTTTCCGGGAACTTGCCTCCCTTGCGGAAGAAAATATTGAAGCCCAGGCCCAGAAAGCATAAGGCCAAAACAGCCAGAACCACGAGAAACAACTGCCACATAATGTACTCCTCCGCAGTATCAGTAAATGAATTCAGTGCTTATAGGCTCGTAATTGTAAACCTTGTTGATGACTTTCGCGAAAATCTCGGTCATCGAGCAGACCGTAATCTTGCTCTTGTCATTTTCCGGCTTGTCGCTGAGCGGAATGGTATCTGTCACAATCACTTCTTCCAGAGCGCTCTCGGCAATCCTCTTGTAAGCCTCGCCCGAGAACACCGGATGGGTTGCGCAAGCTCTCACGCTCACTGCTCCCATATCCTTGAGCACATTGGCCGCCTTGGTGAGAGTGCCCGCAGTGTCAATCATATCGTCCACAATCACCACATTCTTGCCCTCCACTTCGCCTATAGCGGTAATGGAACCCACCACATTGGCCTTCTCCCTGGACTTGTGGCAGATAATCACAGGACACTGGAGGTATTTTGCAAACGCCAGAGCCCTCTTTGCTCCTCCCATATCCGGAGCAGCGATGGCCAGATTCTCGATGTTCAGTGACTTGATGTAAGGCACGAAGACCGAACTTGCGTAGAGATGGTCCACAGGGAAGTCGAAGAAGCCCTGAATCTGATCGGCGTGGAGGTCGCAGGTCATAACCCTGTCGCAACCTGCCGCGTGGAGCAGATTTGCCACCAATTTTGCCCCGATGGACACTCTCGGGCGGTCTTTCCTGTCCTGACGCGCCCAACCGAAATAAGGCATTACGGCCACAACCTGATGAGCCGAAGCCCTTCTTGCAGCGTCGCACATAAGCAGTAGTTCCATCAGATTGTCAGTCGGCGGGAAAGTGGACTGAATGATGAAAACGGTAGCGCCCCTGACGCTTTCAAGATAGGCCGGCTGGAATTCGCCGTCGCTGAAGGTCAGAGTCTCGGAATCTCCGAGAGTAAGGTTAAGGTGTTCTGCAACTTTCTTTGCGAACTCCACGGATGCCCTGCAGGCAAAAAGTTTGATCTGATGCTCTCTATTCATCGTCACTGTATATTGTGTTTGTAATTATTGGTTCTTTTCCTTCGGTTCGGAGCTGTCGGCCTGCCCGGCTTGAGGAGCATTCAGAGAGTCCATCACCGATCCGATATAGTCCAGGATTTCCTCCCTTCCAGTTCTGTCTTCCGAAGAACTCACAAAACAAGGCGGCAATTCTTCCCAGAATTCAAGCAACTGCTTGTGGTTCTGTTCGATGCGCGCCTTGAGTGCATTCGGTCCAAGTTTGTCTGCTTTGGTGAAAATGATGGAAAAAGGGATTCTGCGTGAGCCCAGTTCCACGAGGAAATCCAGGTCAATCTTGCCGATTTCGTGACGGGAGTCAATGAGCACGAAAAGGTTCACCAGGTCCGGGGAAAGATTGATGTAGTTGTCGATAATCATCCGGATTTTCTTCCTTTCCGCATCCGAGGCCTTTGCGTATCCGTATCCCGGCAGGTCCACGAGATACCAGCTGCGGTTGATGAGGAAGTGGTTCACCAGACGGGTCTTTCCCGGTTTGGAGGAGGTCATCGCCAGCTTGCGGTTGGCAGTCAGCATATTGATTAGCGAGGACTTGCCCACATTGGAGCGTCCGATGAATGCGAACTCCGGAAAACGCTGCTTCGGCCTTTCCGAAACCCGGGTGCTGCTGCCTGCAAAAACCGCCTCTTTGACTTTCATAAAAATCCTTAATACCTGATTATGCCAATCGGCTCGCACAAATATGCCAATCGGCTCGCAAATATAGTGAAAATTGTCGAAAAAAATGGTATATTTGCAGGTAATGTGAATGAAGGAAAAAGATGAAAGACTATTTCGACTTGCTTGAATTGCAGAAAATGGTGAGAGAGGGCCTGGAAGGCCTGTTCCCTGAGAAACTGTGGATCAAGGCGGAAGTGGCTTCCATCAATGCCAAGTTGGGCGGGCATTGTTATCTGGAACTGGTGCAGACCTTGGACGGGGCGGTGGTTTCAAAAGCCCGGGCCACAATCTGGGCTTCCCGCTGGAGGACAATCAAGCCCTATTTCGAAAGCGTAACCGGCAGCACTCTTGCCGCAGGGATGGAGATACTGGTGCAGGTGCAGGTGAGTTACAGCGAAATCTATGGTTTTTCACTTTCCATAAGCGACATCAATCCGGAATTTTCTCTCGGCAAGAAGGAAGCCCAAAGGCGGGAGACAATAAAAAGATTGCAACAGGAGGGGCTTATGGACCTGCAAAAAGGCCTCAGCCTGCCTGCCCTGCCGTACCGTTTTGCAGTGATATCTGCCTCTGATGCAGCTGGTTATGGGGATTTCACAAGGCATCTTCTACAAAATCCCTACGGGTTCTCCTTTGAGGTGGAACTGTTTCCGGCCTCTATGCAGGGAGCGGACTGTCCCCAGTCAATTGCGGACGCAATAGCCCTTATCAGCAACAATGCAGAAGCCTATGATGCCGTGCTCATACTCCGGGGTGGAGGCTCGGCCCTTGACCTGGACTGCTATGACGATTATGTAATGACCTCAGCCATAGCACGTTGTCCCATTCCTGTGCTGACGGCTGTGGGTCACGACAGGGATTATCATATCTGCGATATGGTCTCTTTTGCCTACCTCAAGACTCCTACAGCCCTTGCAGACGAACTCATAGGCATATTCGAGGCTGAAGATGCCCGTCTTTCGGAATTCGCCTCACGAATGAAACTGGCTTTCACCAACCGCATCAGCCAGATGGAAATGAGGCTTCAGAACCTGCTCACCCGCATCACCGCTGCCGACCCGAGGAACATACTCAAGAGGGGTTATGTGCTGGTTTCGGACGCAAGGGGAGTGGTCGTGAAATCAGCAGGGGCATTCAAAAGGGGAGACAGGATGAAACTGCTGTTTGCAGACGGGCAGGTGGATGCCGACATCATAAAAGTGACAGAAAACAAAATTTGAGACTATGCCACACAAGAATACATTTGACTACGCAGGAGCTGTTGCCGAACTTGAGAAAATCGCTGCGACAGTCGAGAACCCTGCAACTCCGCTGGAAGACATAGACACACAGCTCAAACGGGCCTCGGAACTGGTGAAACAGTGCCAGGCTTGGCTAAGGGGAGTGCGTGAGAGGACCTTGGCCCTCGATGCGGAGCAGTCTGACAAAACTGGACAATAACCACATAACACTAATCACAATATGGTAAAAATAAAGAAGATATACGAAACGGACCCCTATCTGATGCCTTTCAGGAAGGCCATAGATGACAGGCACGGCAGGATTGAGGCCCGCAAGGAAAAACTCACCGGAGGCCGCCCACTTTCCAAGGTGATGAACAACCATCTCTATTACGGGCTTCACAAGCTCAAGGATGGCAGATGGGTGTTCCGCGAGTGGGCTCCCAATGCCACCAAGATTTACCTCATAGGTGAGTTCAACAACTGGAAAAGGGTTGATGCCTACGCACTTACTCCAATCGGCGGAGGCAACTGGGAGATTTATCTGGACTCTATGTTCCTTGCCCACGGTGCCCTCTACAAACTCTTCATCGAGTGGCCGGGAGGAGGCGGAGAAAGGTTGCCGTCCTACACCACAAGGGCAGTCCAGGACCCTGAAACCAAGGTTTTCTGCGCTCAGGTCTGGGAGCCCGAGAAGAAATACCGCTGGCGCCACCGCCGTCCGGGACGCAGAGAACATCCCCTCATCTACGAATGTCACATAGGTATGAGCGGAGAGGCCGAAAAGGTCTCCACTTTCACCGAGTTCAAGGACAATGTGCTCCCGAAAGTGGCTGAGCTGGGCTACGATACGCTTCAGATTATGGCTCTTCAGGAGCATCCTTACTATGGTTCATTCGGCTATCAGGTTTCCAACTTCTATGCTCTCAGCTCCCGTTTCGGCACCCCGGAGGAGTTCAAGGCCCTGGTGGATGCGGCTCACGGGAAGGGCATAGCCGTCGTAATGGACATAGTGCACTCCCATTCGGTGGACAATGAAGCCGAAGGCCTGAGCCGTTTCGACGGACGCGAAGACATATATTTCTACAAGGGCCCTCAGGGACATCATCCGGCCTGGGGATCCCGCTGCTTCGACTACGGCAAGGACGAGACCAAGTTCTTCCTCCTGTCCAACTGCAAGTACTGGATGGAAGAATACCATATAGACGGCTTCCGTTTCGACGGGGTGACAAGTATGCTCTATTGGGACCACGGTCTGGGAAAGGCTTTCACGGGCTATGGCGACTATTTCGGAAACGGTGTGGATGAAAATGCAGTCGAATATCTCGCTCTCGCCAATATGCTCATTCACGAAATCAATCCCGAGGCCTTCACAATTGCCGAGGATGTGAGCGGAATGGCCGGACTTGCAGCACCTTACGCCGCCGGTGGAGTGGGCTTTGACTTCCGTATGTCCATGGGCATAGCCGACAACTGGATCAAATGGATTAAGACCCTCCGGGACGAACAGTGGAGCGTCGGGGAAATCTGGTGGCAGCTCACCAACAAGAGAAAGGACGAGAAGACAATCAGTTACGCCGAGTGCCACGACCAGGCGCTGGTTGGCGACAAGACCATCATCTTCCGTCTCATCGATGCCGAAATGTACACTTCAATGAACCGGGGATCCAAATCTATGGTTGTGGACAGGGGCATCGCACTTCACAAAATGATACGTCTGATTACCCTTGCGACTGCCGGAGACGGTTATCTGAACTTTATGGGCAATGAATTCGGGCATCCGGAATGGATAGATTTTCCGCGCGAAGGGAACGGCTGGTCCTACAAATACGCAAGGAGACAGTGGTCGCTTGCCGAACCGGACTATTTGCGTTATAAATATTTGCGGAATTTCGACAAGGCAATGATAGCAATGGCGAAGTCTGAGCGCATTCTCGACGATGTTCCGGAACTGCTCGTGCAGGATGAACAGAAAAAAATTCTTATTTTCCGCAGAAAAGATTGTATATTTGCCGCAAATTTCAATCCGACCCAATCTTTTACAGATTACGGATTTGCCGCACCGGCAGGGCATTGGATCGACATCCTGTCCACCGATGGGGCCGATTTTGACGGATTTGGGCGTTTGGAAAACGATGAACACTTTACGGTTCCGCAGAAGAATCCCAATGGAAACGGCAAGTATGAAGACAGCCTATTCCTCTATCTTCCGAGCCGTTGTCTCATCGTTTTGAAAAAAGTAACGAAATAACTTATAATATATTGACATGGCTTTCCTGACTTTCAACAAATCCGAACTGGTCAATCTCGAATACTCGTTGAAGAGGGAGATTATCGGATCGAACAAAACAGGGGCGTATTGCAACACATCCATCGTGTGCTGCAACACGCGACGCTACCACGGACTTCTTGCGGTTCCGGTGGATGCTTTCGGAGGTGCCAAGCATATCCTGCTTTCCGGCCTGGACGAGAGCATAGTCCTGAACGGCAGAAAGTTCAACCTCGGAATCCATTGCTATGGCGACATTTATGAACCACGCGGACATAAGTACATAGTGGATTTTGAAGCTGCTCCGGTTCCTACTCTTACCTACAAGATAGGTGAGATCACTATCAAAAAGTCCATCATCCTTGCCCCGGACTCAGACCAGGTGATGATCAAGTACGAACTTGTGTCTTCTCCGGCATCCTGCGAGGTAGAATTCAAGCCTTTCCTTGCCTACAGAAGCATCCACAAACTCACCGGCGAGAACAGCGAAGCCAGAACTGACTTCGACGAGATTCCGGGCGGAGCGGCCTTCAATATGTATGTGGGCTTTCCTGACCTGAACATCCAGTTCTCTCGCGCCGCTGAGTTCGACCACGCACCAGTGTGGTATAAGGGTATAACCTATTCTGACGAGTACAGGCGCGGATTCGATTGCCGGGAGGACCTGCTTTCTCCGGGAACCTTCCGCCTCAAACTCAAGAAGGGCGAATCAGTGGTTGTTTCCGCTTCAGTGGCAGTGGAGGACGCAAAGGGACTTACGAGAAAATTCAACAGTGTGGTCAAGAGCAAGGGAAGCATCACTTCCTACTCCGACCTTCTGAAATATAATGCTGACCTGCTCATAGTCAACCGTAACGGACACAAGCAGATTGATGCGGGACTTACCTGGCTCGAGACAGGCCTTCTCCGCGAGACCATCACCGCGCTTCCGGGACTTACCCTCTACGCCGGTGCCGGAGCGAAGGAGTTTGAGGAAATCCTCGACAATCTCATCGCCGACAATGAGGAGCGTCTCTATCACAAGACCACTCAGGTCGAGTCTCCTCTTATGATAGCTGACATTCTCCAGCAGTACATCCACTGGGGTGCAGACCCTAAGAAAGTCTGGAAGAAATACGGACCAGTCATCAAGGGCGTGATTGAAAGCTACCTCCCGGGCCACCGTGCAGAGGTCGCTCTCCAGCCTAACGGACTGCTTTGGGCCCAGATGTTCCGCACCGCCCTCACCTCTATGAATGCCTACATCAACGGTGTTCCTGTGACCGAGAGGGCCGGATATCAGGTGGAAGTCAATGCATTCTGGTACAACTCCATCTGTTTCGCACTCGAAATGGAGGCCCAGTACAATGCCAACAACCGCACATTCCAGGACAAGTGGTCAGAGGTCAAGGCAGCCATAGAGTCCAACTTCGAAAAGTACTTCTGGGTTGAGGCAGGCGGCTATCTTGCTGACTATGTGGATAATAACGGACAGAATATGGCAGTCCGCTACAACCAGCTCTTCGCCGTGGCTCTCGACCATTCTCCGGTCAGCGACGAACACAAGAGCCAGGTGATGCAGACCATTTCCAACGAACTTCTCACCAGCAGGGGACTCCGCAGCCTCTCTCCTCGCAACGAGGCCTACAGGGGCGTTTACGAAGGTTCCCAGATAGAGCGCGACCTTGCATATCATCAGGGCTGCGCCTGGATTTCACCACTGGACTATTTCATAGACCTGAGCTTCAAGATGGTAGGGCCTTCTTTCTGGAAGAGGGCTGAATATCTTGTCGAGGGCTTCTATAAGGACATCTACAAGCACGGTGTCGGAGCGTTCTCCGAGCTTTATGACGGAGACCCTCCTCACGAGCCCCACGGTGCCATTTCCTGCGCTTGCAGTACGGCAGCACTCCTGCGCATTGACTATTTGATGAACAAATACAAGAAGGAGGAATAGATATGAGAGTCCTTATGTTCGGTTGGGAATTCCCGCCCCATATCGCCGGAGGTCTCGGTACTGCCTGCTACGGTATGACCAAGGGTCTTGCCGAGAACGACGTGAAAGTCCTTTTCGTGATGCCTTCCGCATCGGGTGACGAGGACCAGTCGGCAGTCAGCATCATCAATGCCAGCGATGTGGCTGTAGATACGGTTTCCGAAAGCGTGGATGAATTTCTCGGAAAAGTGAAGTTCGTACACGTGGGAACCAATATGGTGCCTTATGTTGCACCTGAAGATTTTGCCAATGTGGTTGAGGAGGAGAGAAAGAGGCAGGTGAAGGATTTCCGCATCACCTATGGCCAGAAATTCAAATTCTCCGGAAAATACGGAACCAATCTTATGGAGGAGGTTGCCCGCTACGCAATGGTCGGCGGCACAATCGCACTCCAGCACAAGGATGAGTTCGATGTCATCCACGCTCACGACTGGCTCACCTACCTTGCCGGAATTGCAGCCAAACAGCTCACCGGCAAACCGCTTGTGGTACACGTCCACGCGACTTCTTTCGACCGTGCCAGCGATGACAATATAGACACCCGCGTCTATGCCCTTGAGAAGAGGGGTATGGCTGAGGCAGACAAAGTCATAACTGTGAGTGACCTTACCCGCAACATCGTAATCAACAAGTACGGAGTAGACCCTGCAAAGGTTATCACCGTCCATAACGCCGTGGATTTCTCCGGTCGTGCCGGCATCCAGGTGGAGAGGGGAGTGAAGGACAAGATTGTCACCTTCCTCGGCCGTGTGACCTATCAGAAGGGACCTGAGTATTTCATTGAGGCAGCTGCAAAGGTGCTCAAGAGATGCGACAATGTACGCTTCGTAATGGCCGGCAGCGGCGATATGCTCAACAGGTGCATACGCCACGTGGCCCGTCTCGGAATTGCTGACCGCTTCCATTTCACAGGCTTCCTCCGGGGAGACGACGTGAGGAAGATGTTCGCGCTTTCCGACGTTTATGTGATGCCTTCAATTTCGGAGCCTTTCGGCATTTCTCCGCTTGAGGCAATGCAGACCAACGTACCTTCAATCATATCCAAGCAGTCAGGCTGCGCCGAAATCCTCAAATATGCCCTGAAAGTTGATTTCTGGGATGTGGATGCCATGTCGGATGCAATCTACGGCCTCCTGCAGTATCCTGCAATCTCGCACTTTGCCGTGCAGAACGGATATGACGAAGTGAACTCCCTCAAGTGGACCGCTGCCGCCGCAAAGGTCAAGGCAGTGTATGAATCTGCAGTTGAAGATGCTGCGAAAAAATAATTAAAAAGGATAATTAAAACATTCAGATATGAAAAAGTCAATTTGTCTGTATTTTCAGGTCCATCAGCCCAACCGTCTGAGACAATACAGGTTTTTCGACATAGGTAAGAACTCGCATTACTATGACGACTTCACCAACCGTACCATTCTCCGCAGAATAGCACAGAAGTGCTATCTTCCTATGAATGAGCTTCTTCTTCAGCAGATAGAGGAGCAGAAGGGAGCATTCAAGGTGGCATTCTCCATCACCGGAACCGCTCTCGAGCAGTTCGACCGCTACTGCCCTGAGGTGCTCGACAGTTTCAAGAAGCTTGCTGCGACAGGTTGCGTGGAGTTCCTTTCCGAGACCTACTACCACTCACTTTCATCACTGGCTTCCGAGTCAGAATTCAAGCACCAGGTTGCAAAGCACAAGGAAGCCATCGAGAAGTATTTCGGTGTCACTCCGACCACTTTCCGCAACACTGAACTCATCTATTCCGACTCAATTGCCAATATGGTTGGAGACCTCGGATTCAAGACCATCCTCACTGAAGGTGCAAAGCACGTTCTCGGTTGGCAGAGTCCGAACTATCTTTACAAGGCAACCACGAAGAAGAACCAGAAACTCCTTCTCCGCAATTCCGGCCTGAGCGACGATATCGCATTCCGTTTCTCCAACAAAGGCTGGGAGAACTGGCCGCTCACAACCGACAAGTTCGTGTCCTGGCTCAAGTCCGGCGACGGCGAGATTGTGAACCTCTTTATGGACTATGAGACTTTCGGTGAGCACCAGGCTGCTTCCACAGGTATTTTCGACTTTATGAAATACCTCCCTGCAGCTGTCCTTGCCGACGGTGAATTCGAGTTCGTGACACCTGCCCGTGCAGCACGCAAGCACAAACCTGTTGCTCCGCTCTGCATTCCTGATGCCATTTCCTGGGCTGACGAGGAGCGCGACACTTCCGCATGGCTCGGAAACGAACTTCAGAACGAAGCTTTCAACAAGCTCTACTCTCTTTCAGAGAAGCTCGCCATCCTCAACGATGCAGAGCTCTGGTCCGATTTCGGACATCTCCAGGAGAGTGACCACTTCTACTATATGTGCACCAAATTTTTCTCTGACGGAGCAGTACACAAATACTTCAATCCGTACGACACTCCGTTTGAGGCATTTATTAACTATATGAATGTTCTGAGCGACTTTATGCTCCGTGTCGATCAGGCGCTTGAAGATAAAAATCTATGAATCAACCAACAGAAATGACAAAGCCCGACTATCTCTTCGAAGTCAGCTGGGAAGTCTGCAATAAGGTAGGCGGGATTTACACGGTGATCGCCACCAAGGCACTTAACCTGAAGGCAGAATACAAGCGTCATCATATTCTCATAGGTCCGGACGTGTGGATGCACACCGCAAGCAACCCGGATTTCATTGAGGACCCGCTTCTGTTCAAGTCCTGGAAGGCAAAGGCCGCATCGGAAGGAATAAGGGTCAGGATCGGTAAATGGAACGTGCCTGGCAGGCCCATCGCGATACTTGTCGATTTCAAGCAATACCTAACTGCCCAGAACGAGATTCTGGGCAAGTTTTGGGAGCAGTTCGGAGTCGACTCCATAACCGGAAACTGGGACTACAGGGAATCGGCCCTCTTCGGCTATGCGGCCGGAAAGGTGATTGAGAGTTTCTACCGTTTCAATCTCTTCCCTTCAGACAAGGTCGTAGCCCAGTTCCACGAGTGGATGACCGGTGCCGGACTGCTCTACATCAAGAGCACAAACCTTCCGATTGCAACAGTCTTTACGACCCACGCAACCGTGCTCGGACGTTGCATAGCAGGCAACAACCTGCCTCTGTACGACGCTTTGGAAAGTTATGATCCGGCTGCGAAAGCCCGCGAATTCAATGTGATGGCAAGACACTCCCTTGAGGAGAAGTCCGCACAGAATGCCGACATCTTTACGACGGTCAGCGAAATCACGGCCAATGAGTGCCGCAAATTCCTCGGACGTCCTGTCGATGTCGTGACACCTAACGGATTCGAGAACAGTTTCACCCCATCCGAGGAGGAATATCCTCAGAAAAGGGCGGAGGCCAGGGAAAGACTCATCGGTGTTGCTTCGGCCATGTCCGGTGAGACTGTGCCTGAAGACTCCATTCTGGTCTGCATAGGTGGCCGTTACGAGTGGAAGAACAAGGGCATAGATGTTTTCATCGATGCTCTCGACAGCCTGAACCGTTCCGACTATGAAGGTCGCAGCATACAGGCTTTCATTATGATACCTTCCGGTCACAACGGTCCCGACAAAGCGCTTGTGGCCCGTCTTGCCGGCGAAAAGTCCGACTACCGCAC
Organism: Rikenellaceae bacterium; assembly: GCA_022777205.1. Lineage (GTDB taxonomy): Bacteria > Bacteroidota > Bacteroidia > Bacteroidales > UBA932 > Cryptobacteroides. The sequence continues at coordinate 6,810 of JALFGP010000096.1, read as the reverse complement.
GATGACCTCCCACGTGCTGATGAATTCGGAGTACGACAATGTCACACGCCGTCTTCGTGAGGTCGGACTGGACAATGGTCCCCAGTGCAAGGTCAGGGTGTATTTCATTCCGTCCTATCTCAACGGCAACGACGGAATCCTGAATATGCCTTATTATGACCTGCTCAACGGTATGGACCTCGCCCTCTTCCCGTCCTACTATGAGCCTTGGGGTTACACTCCGCTGGAGTCCCTCGCGTTCAAGGTCCCGACCCTCACCACTTCCCTCGCAGGATTCGGCCAGTGGGTGCGCAGCCATTATGCGAAGCAGCATCCGGGCATCACCGTGGTGACACGCAACGATTCCAACTACCGCAATGTGGTTGAGGAGACCGTGGGACGCATACGGGAAATTGCCAGACTCTCCGAACAGGAGAAGGCGGTCTATATGGACAATGCGCGTGAAGTTTCGGAGATTGCACTCTGGGACAACAACATAGCCTATTATAAGGAAGCCTACTCCAAGGCTTTGGATAAAGTTATATCAGAAAAAGGAGCTTTCCCTGAGTTCAGGGACGATAAACCAATGGAATACAAGAAGAATGAAGTAAACAGCCCTTCGTGGAGCAGTGTTTTTGTGTCCAGGCATCTGCCTGAGGCATTGAGGGACCTTGAAACTCTTTCAAAGAACCTCTGGTGGTGCTGGAATGAGTCAGCAAAAGAACTTTTCAAATCAATAGACCCTAAGCTTTGGAAGAGCTGCGGTGAGAACCCTATTGCTCTTCTGGACAGGGTTAGCCTCAAGAAATTCAAGGCACTCAGCAAGGATAACGAATTCCTCGGCCGTTTGAGCGAGGTCAAGGCGGAGTTTGACGAGTATATGTCTCTGAAAGCTCAGCGCAAGAATCCTTCCGTGGCATATTTCTGTATGGAGTACGGTCTTGACACTTCCCTCAAGATTTACTCCGGCGGTCTGGGTATCCTCGCAGGAGACTACCTCAAGGAGACCTCCGATATGAATGTGAACCTTGTGGCAGTGGGTCTTTTCTACCGTTACGGCTATTTCACCCAGATGCTTTCCGCTCAGGGAGCACAGGTTTCGAAATACGATGCCCAGGACTTCATGAAGACTCCTGCCGAGCCTGTACGCGATGCAGAAGGCAATTGGGTAACCGTAAGGATAGCATTCCCGGGACGTAATATCAATGCCCGTCTTTGGCTTGTAAAAGTCGGAAGAACAGACCTTTACCTTCTCGACACTGACTATGAGGACAATCTCCAGGAAGACAGGGAGGTAACCTATCACCTCTATGGTGGTGACTGGGAGAACCGTCTCAAGCAGGAGCTTCTCCTCGGAGTGGGCGGTATCAGGGCTCTCCGCAAGTTGGGCCTGAACCCGCAGGTTTACCACTGCAACGAAGGTCACGCAGCCTTCATCGGTCTGGAGAGACTTCGTGAATATATTGAGAATGAGAACCTTACCTTCTCCGAAGCAATGGAGGTCATCAGGGCTTCATCCCTCTACACCACCCACACCCCTGTTCCGGCAGGTCACGATGCATTTGATGAGGGACTCCTCCGCAAATATATCGGCCACTATCCGGAGCGCCTCAAGATTGATTGGGAGACCCTTATGGGCCTTGGCAAGCTCAACGGTGCAGATGTGAATGAGAAATTCTCCATGAGTACTCTCGCTGCAAACATCTCACAGGAAGTGAACGGCGTTTCGTGGCTGCACGGCAAAGTGAGCCAGGACATCTTCGCTCCTATGTATCCGGGCTATCTGCCTGAGGAACTTCACGTCAGCTATGTGACCAACGGTGTGCACTATCCGACCTGGACTGCAGCCGAGTGGAAGAACATCCACGCACGTGTCTTCGGCGAAGAGTTCAAGACCCACCATTACGACAAGACTTGCTTCGAAGGCATCTACAAAGTGAGCGACAGCGAAATCTGGAGCGTCAGGACAGCCCTGAGGAAGAAACTCATTGCTGAAATCAAGGAGCGTCTTTCAGACCCGGCTGCAACCAACCACTATTCTCCACGCCAGATTGTGACCATCAAGGAAACTCTCCGTGACGATGTGCTCACAATAGGATTCGCCCGCCGTTTCGCAACCTACAAGCGTGCACATCTGCTTTTCCGCGACCTTGACCGCCTTGCTGAGATAGTGAACAATCCTGAACGTCCGGTTCAGTTCCTCTTCGCGGGTAAGGCCCATCCGGCAGACAAGGCAGGACAGGACCTCATCAAGATGATTGTGGACATCTCAAAGCAGGACCGCTTCATCGGAAAGATCGTCTTTGTGCCTAACTACGACATCACTCTTGCAAAATATCTCGTACAGGGTGTTGATGTCTGGATGAACAACCCTACCCGTCCTCTCGAGGCTTCCGGTACTTCCGGAGAAAAGGCTGCGATGAACGGTGTTATGCACTTCTCAGTCCTCGACGGCTGGTGGGTGGAAGGCTACAAGCCGGGTGCAGGATGGGCTCTGCCTATGGAACGCACCTACGACGACCAGAACTACCAGGACGAACTGGATGCTGCAACCATCTACACCATCATCGAGAACGACATTGCTCCGACTTTCTACAACGCAGACAACGGCAAAGGCTACTCTGCATCGTGGATAGAGTATGTGAAGAATACCGTGGCTCAGGTGGCCTGCAACTTCACTACCAACAGGATGCTCACCGACTATGTGAACCAGTACTATGATCCTCAGTCAGAGCGTTATGAGAAGGTGGTGGCAGACGACTACAAGATGGCACGTGACATCGCTGCCTGGAAGAAGCGTATGCGTCGCGACTGGTCTCAGGTTGAGGTCATTTCAGTGACCAAGCCGGACAGCGCAGCAGGCAATGTTTCCACAGACCACGAGTACAAGCTCGGTGCGGTTCTCAGCATCGGAGACCTTGACCCTCAGGAGATTGGAGTTGAATTCATCTTCGCGACCCAGGATGCCAAGAACAAATTCCACATCATCAGCAAGTATGAGTGCACACCTGTAGAGTCCAATGACGGAGTCGTAAAATATGAGACAGTGGTTCTCCCTGAGACCACGGGCGTTTATCAGCTTGCTGCCCGTATCTTTGCGAAGAATCCGCTTCTCCCTCACAGACAGGATTTTGAACTTGTAAGATGGCTGTAACGGCTACAGGCTTTTTCGACGGAGTTCACACGGGACACAGGGCGGTCATCGGCCGCCTGGTCCGTGAAGCCTCGGCAAGAGGTGAGGATTCCGTTGTTGTGACATTCAATCCACATCCGCGTGCGGTGCTCCAGAAAGGGGCGCCGCAGTTGCGGTTGTTGACATCCCATCAGGAGAAGTGCGAACTCCTGCTCTCGCTGGGCGTGACAAGGGTGGAGACCCTGCCGTTCACGAGGGAATTTGCAAAAATGACTGCGGACAGTTATATCCGCGAATTGCTTGCAGGACGATTCGGGGCAAGTGCCCTGGTGTTCGGTTATGACAACAGGATAGGTTCTGACGGGGCCGGCATTGCAGAAGTCAGTTCAATAGTCTCGGCACTCGGAATCGATCTTGTGAAGTGTGATGCAGTCGGGGACATAAGCTCGACCAAAATCCGGCATTGTCTTGAAAACGGTGATGTGGACCGTGCAAATGAAATGCTGGGCTATGACTATTTTCTCAACGGAGTGGTCGTGGAAGGTCAGAAAATAGGCCGTACCCTCGGCTTCCCCACAGCCAATCTGCAGGTATTCGAGCCGCTCAAACTAATCCCGGCGAATGGAGTCTATCTCGTAAAGGTGGAACTTCCGGCCCTGTATTCGGACCACAGGACACTGTACGGTATGTGCAACATAGGTTCCCGTCCCACAGTGAACACCGGCTCAGACATAACCATAGAGACCAATATCTTCGATTTCGATGAGCAGATATACGGCCTCCCTATGAAGATTTCCATCCTCAAGCGCCTGCGTGGCGAAACCCGTTTCTCTTCCACCGCCACCCTGCGCGACCAACTCCAGTCCGACCTTTCCGCCTGCCGGGCTCTTCTTTCCAAATAAGCCTCCCTAAAAAGACTCCAACTCCGGTTCATTAAACGGCTGAAGAAACGGATTCTTCATCCCCTCGTCAGCAATAGTGGACCCTTTCCCATGTCCCGGAAGCACATCAGTGCGTCCGTCCAGCGTAAGCAGTCGGGTCATTATGCTCTGCATCAGGCAATTATAGTCCCCGCCCGGAAGGTCGCTGCGACCGATGCAGCCCGCAAAAAGAGTATCTCCGCTGAACAGGATTTTCCATCCCAGGTCAAACAATTGCGCTGGATCCCCCTTCGGGACGGTTACCGTCTGGGAAGACTCCCGGCAGAGCCAGCACAATCCTCCGGCTGTGTGTCCCGGCGTTGCAATGGCCATAAATTCAAGCCCTCCGAAAGAGAGGATTTCATTGTCTTCCACGATGTTGATATGATCCCGGAAACTGTCTGGCACAACGTGGCCAATCTCCCGGCACAGCTCCCCGAGCACCTTCAGCGACAGTTCTTCGCCACTGTGCATATAGACCGGGAGCCCGTATTCCCTGCACAGTCTGCCCACTCCGTAAATGTGGTCCGGATGGGCGTGGGTCAGCAAAACTGCTGCAAGTTTCAGCCCTTTTGAGCCTATAGTATTCTTTAGGGTCTCATAATCCCGGTCAGAATCGCACCCCGGGTCGATTATCACCGCCTTTCCGTCGCCCCCGTCGCTCCAGCACAGATAGGAATTCTCCTCGAAACTGTTGAATTTGAACTTGGTAACTGCAATCATAGTGTTTTTCGCTTTTGGCTGTCTTTGTTTTTTCCGTCAAACGACACAAAAATACGAAAGTAATTTGTAACTTTGTCCGAATGTAAAAACTATTACACGCTAATATTTCACAATTATGCATATAGCAATAGCCGGAAACATCGGCAGCGGAAAAACCACTCTGACCAGGATGCTGGCAGCACAGTACAAATGGACTCCCAAATTCGAATCCGTTGACTATAATCCTTATCTTGCTGATTTCTATGAAGATATGGAGCGCTGGTCTTTCAATCTTCAGATTTATTTTCTCAACAAGCGTTTCAAGGACGTGGTGGATATCTCCAAGAGCAACGAGGTAATCATTCAGGACAGGACCATTTACGAGGATGCACGCATCTTCGCCCCGAATCTCCACGGTATGGGGCTTATGTCCACCCGTGATTTCGAAAACTATTCCGACCTTTTTGACCTTATGATGTCCCTGGTCAATCCGCCTGACCTTCTGATTTATCTCCGTTCTTCCATTCCGAACCTCGTGAGCCAGATTCAGAAAAGGGGCAGGGACTATGAGAAGAGCATCAGAATAGACTATATCACCGGGCTCAACGAAAGATACGAGAATTGGATAAAAGACTATAAGCACCGTCTTCTCATTCTGGATGTGGATCGTTTGAAGTTCGAAAGCAATCCTGATGATTTCCGCGAAATATGCGACAAGATAGATGCAGAACTCTTCGGTCTGTTCAAATAGAGCATCTTCTGCTTCAGTAGGACACACATATAGAAAAATATTATGAGCGAAAGAATTACCATCATCGACTTTGTCGAGAAATACACGAGGGCGTATTCCGACCACACTTTCCTTCGTGAGAAAATCAACGGCAAATGGGTGGAGACCACCTATGAGCAGAGCCGCAAGGAAGCCTACAGAATCGGTGCGGGACTTATGAAACTGGGTCTTCAGAAAGGCGAAAAGGTCTCGCTGCTTTCGGAAGGACGCAGCCTTTGGCCGCTTGCAGAACTGGGTATTCTCTATGCAGGCGCAGTGAATGTCCCTCTTTCCATCAAATTGGAAGAGAGCAACGATCTGATTTTCAGAATCAAACATTCGGATTCCAAATTTGTGGTGGTGTCCGAGCTCCAGCTCAAGAAAATACGTGCCATAGTGGCAGATTGCCCGGCAGTGGAGAAGGTCATCGTGCTGGACGACATCAAGGACCTCCAGGAAAACGAAATCTCCATTTCCCAGGTATGCAAACTCGGTGACGAACTGCTTGCATCTTCTCCTGAGGAATTCGTAAACCGTTATAAATCAGTTGGTCCGGATGACTATGCCAACATAAGCTACACCTCCGGCACCACTGCGGATCCGAAAGGTATCCTTCTTACCCATCGTAACTACACCGCCAATGTGGAGCAGGCCCATTCAGTCATAAGCATTGAACCCGACGACGTGATGCTCATCATCCTGCCTCTCGACCACTGTTTCGCTCACGTGGCAGGTTTCTATACCATGATGTCATATGGCGGAAGTATCGCTACCGTGCCTGTAGGAAAGACGGCTATGGCATCATTGAAGAATATCCCGATGGCTATCAAGGAAGTAAGGCCACATGTAATGCTGTCAGTACCGGCATTGGCCCGAAACTTCAAGAAGAACGTGGAATCCGGCATCAAGGCGAAGGGCCCGAAGGTGGAGAAACTCTACAATTTTGCCCTCAAGCTCGCGATTTCTTACAACAAGGAGTATTACAACCGCGGCGGTTTCTTCCAACTTTGGAAAAAGCCGTTGATGGCTCTCTTCGATAAGATTATCTTCAAGAATGTGCGTCAGGGCTTCGGCGGAAGAATGATGTTCTTCGTCGGAGGCGGTGCGCTCTTGGACATAGAACTCCAGAGATATTACTGTGCTATCGGAATCCCGATGTTCCAGGGTTACGGCCTTTCTGAGGCTACTCCTATCATCTCAGCCAACTCATTCGACCACTGTATCTTCGGCTCGTCAGGTGCTGTCGTGAAACCGATGGAAATCAAGATTTGTGACGGTGACGGCAAGTCTCTCGGATATGGTGAGAA
>JALFGP010000083.1 GCA_022777205.1 Rikenellaceae bacterium | reverse complement strand
CCTTCTGCCTTGAATATATCCAGAAATTTAGGACGTGCACAGAACCCATTCCAAGTGTCAAGAATCATATCGTAGTAAAACTGGACACCATAATGATGAGTATTCATAAGAACACGATTCTTATTTTTACATTTTCCACTATCTCTCTCATCATCCACAAGTCCATTCTCCACAATTACGAAAATATTCTCCTTACTTGATTCGTTCTTAATCGCAAAATTGCTGAAGTAATCCGGCTCAATCTGATATCCGCCACTATTTATAACCGCATCACAGCATCTGACGCAATTGTCATAAAAACTTCCGCTATACTGTGTAGGCTTTTCAATATTCTGAAATACATTATCCGGAGTACATCCGAAACCTTCAGCATTGAGATACAACCTAGCAAGGAGTGCATATGCAAAGCCCTGTGTGGTACGTCCATAATAAGCTGCTCTATCTTCATCAGATATAATGGCCGGCATCTTAGGTGCATCCTTTTCAAGTGTAGCCACCAAATGCGACCAGACATCCTGTGGTTCAAGGAGCGGTCCGGTTGCCTCCTCAAATTTCTCAGTGTATGGAATACGACCGAAACAATCAAAGAGAAGATAGAAATAATAGCATCTCATCACCTCTGTTTCAGCAACGTACTGATCAAAAACCTGCTGCGACATATTATCCTTGAACAATTCCAAATTGTAGATAATCTTATTGCAAAGTACAGCTCCAGAAACAGTAATGTTCCATACATTTTTGATGGCATCTCCCTTGTGATTCCAGGTGTGAGTATTCTGCTTGAGCCAGTACCCGCCATCGTTCCAGTCATTACCATCGTTTCTCGGAACACAAATTCCCTCGTCTGCGGTAATGGTTTGGAGACCCCAATAGCCCCAGTGGTCGTGAGTATATTTCAAATCCGCGTAGATTTGGCCAACAGTCATCACCACATTCTCAGGATTTGACATCATATCCTCTACGGTCGGATTTCCATAATTCACCTCTTCCAACATATTGCAGCTTGCAACTGTGAATAGTGAACAAATTGAAAGAAAAGATATTATTGACTTTTTCATAATGAATCATCCTCCTATTTGAATGAGATATTGAGACCGAAGAGAACTGTTGCTACAGTAGGATAGAAATCGCAATAGTCGATACCGGCAGACCAAACACTTGTAGTGTTCACTTCAGGATCCATTCCTGAATATCCGGTGAATGTTGCAAGGTTCTGTCCCGTAACATACAAACGCAGATGGTCAACAAGTTTATCCTTGAATTTGAATGTATATCCAACGGTAATGTTGTCAATCTTCATATACGAGCCATCCTCAAGATAATAGTCGCTGAACAAAGCCTTGTTGGAAAGAACGGTTTTAGAACCATTTACATCTTTCATAAAGATATTGTCAGCAGCTGACGGTCTCGGACCATATGCCCAACGTGTCACATTCAGAATCTTGTTTCCGACAACTCCTCTAAGGAAAATTGAGAAATCCAAATCTTTCCAACGGACAGTGTTGTTCCATCCAAAGGTAAACCAAGGCTGTGCATTGCCTATTTCCTTTTTATGATTTTCAGTTGCCAAATCTGTGTTGACCACTCCACCGGCCGGGGTATTGAAATACCATACACCGTCTTTGATTGTAAGGAGTTCATAACCATAGAATGTACCCACACTCTGTCCCTCTTTGATAATCTGAGTATCAGTACTCATAATACCATTTTCACCAATTCCTCCGGATGTTGTTTCCTTGTAGTTGAATCCCTTGGCAGGGTTTGAGAGTCTGGTTATCACATTATGGTTGTATGATAATGTAGGAGTAGTCACCCAAGTCCAATCCTTAGTTTTCACCGGGACTCCGCTTATAACAAGTTCAACTCCATAGCTATCCATAATACCGGCATTGTCAAGGAGGGTTGGATACTGGTAAGGAGGAGTCGGTACTTCATAGTCCCAAAGAAGGTCGCGGGTCTGACGGTAGTAAACATCCAAACTACCGTAGAGCCTGTTGTCAAGGAATGCGAAATCCAAACCGAGATTGTACTCGAACTTTTTCTCCCAACGAAGATCCGGATTCACATTCTGAGCAACCGCATAGGTATTGACATATTTTCCGTTGTACCAGAATGTACCTGCATTGCTGAGCATAGCAACTGAACGGAGATCCGATGCGAGATTGTTACCTGTCACACCAAAACCGAGACGGAGTTTGAGGTCATCGACACCATTCTTGCCCTGCATAAAGTCTTCTCCGGTAATTCTCCAACCGAGGGAAACTGCCGGGAACCATCCCCATTTGTTATTCGCTCCAAAACGGGAAGAACCTTCACGACGAAGAGATGCAGAAACAAGGTATTTCTCCAGATAGTTGTAATTTGCCCTTCCGAAGAAGGCTGCAAGAGTATTGGAGTTTCTGTATGACGACATTTGCTGGTAGGTTTTCTCAGGGTCGCCATTACCCATCTGGTAATACTTTGAAGACTCTGTAGGGAAGCCCTTGTTTTGCATTGATGAACCGTCGTACATAAAGTTCTGCCAAGAAAAACCGAGAATAGCAGCGATATGATGACCATTGAAGGTATTGGCATATTCAGCTGTAGCTTCAAAAAGCTTATTCCAAGAACGGTCAGTATCCCTGCCAGCTCTTCCGGAACCCTCGATATCGGTATTGATGGTCTTATTCGCCCAATACTTGTAGTTGTCACCTTCTTCAATGGCAGCAAATGCATTGAATTTCAGGCCCTCTACTGCTTTGATATTCAAGGTACCCTTGACGGAACCTCTATAATAGTTACCCTGCTGATAAGATTCCCTTTGATTCATATTCTCAACAGGATTAGAAAGGCCTGTGCCTTGAGGATTATAATAACCAGAAGCGGTACTTGAATCATAAATAGGATAGGTAGGATTCAAAGTCGCCGCCATTTTGAAATCTCCAGTAAAGTAGTCGTTACGATAATGCATATAGGAGAAATCGTACTGGAGTTCCAACCAACCGTCAAGAGCCTTCTGCGAAGCAGCCAGTTTTGTAATAATCTCCCTGCGGTTATTGTTTTTAGCTATACCCTGAGCATTCTTGTAATTTACAGATGCACGGTAGTTGAACTTGCTGGATGAACCTACAATAGCAATATTGTGGTTGTGTGTCAATGAAGCAGAACGTGTAATGGCTTTCATCCAATCAGTTTGTGCATAATTGCCGTCTTTGTCGCGGATAATTGTCGGAGTAACCATTCCATCGGACAATTCGGCGAGATTGACAAATTCCTCCGGAGTAGCCATCCCTGTATCGCAGTTCCGCATAGACACCGAAGCATACCCCGAATACTCAACGCGGGTATTTGCCACTTCGGAGAAGTTGTCGCCGCGCTTGGTGGTGATGATAATCACACCGTTGGTACCGCGGGTACCGTAGATTGCGGCTGCGGAACCGTCCTTGAGGACGTCCATTGAGGCGATTTCATCAGGGGAGATGTTGTCGATGTTGCTTACCGGGACACCATCCACTATGTAGAGAGGGGATGTGCCGGCACCTTTGTCCAAGGTGGAGAATCCACGAATCTGAACATTGAAGCCTGTGGAAGTAGGGTCAGAAGTGGTGCGGCTGATGTTCAAACCGGCAACCTTACCCTGGAGGAGTCCTACCGGGCTGGTTTTGACACCGGCATTGAAATCCTCAGCCTTGACAGAAGCCACGGAACCGGTGACCTCCTTTTTCTTTTGGGAACCGTAACCGATTGCTACGGCTTCTTCGAGGAACATTGAGTCTTCCTTCAGGAGGATTTCGGCAGGAAGTTCAGAGGCCTTGAAAACCTGGGTTGCATAGCCCATACATCCCACTTCAATCATGGCTGACGGGCTGGAAACCTTCAGAACGAAGTCGCCGTCGATGCCTGTGGAAACACCATTGGAAGTATTCTGTTCGAGAACTGTTGCGCCTATTACCGGACCGAGAGCGTCAACAACCACGCCTTTTACCTCATATCCGTTTTGCGCATACAGGTCTGCCCCCCCCAATAGAGAAATCAGGAGCGAAGCAGCGCAAAGAGATAATATCTTTTTCATTTACAGTTATTTGAATGGTTAGTTATTTTGTCTTGATTAACTTCACAGCCAGCGCTCCGAGCACCAGGAATACTCCCGCAACAAGGAACATACTTACCTGGGCTCCGCCGACCAGCTTGAGGATGAGACCACCGCAGGCTGCTGCCACGATCTGAGGCAGGCAGATGGTGCCGTTGAACAGGCCCAGATAGGTGCCGATGTGGTCTCCGGAAAGGGAGTTGGTCAGAAGGGTGAAAGGAATGGCGAGCATAGCTGCCCAGGCAACTCCTATGAGAAGGAAGGAGATGAAGAGCAGGTACTGGTCGTGAATGAAGAATACGGATGCGAATCCCGCTGCTCCGACCAGAAGACTCACCACATAAGCCACCTTGATGGACTTGAACTTAGGAATCACCAGAGCCCACAGAACTGAACCGACAGCCTGCACGGCGAAGAGTATGCCCACCCAGTTGCCTGCTGTCTGATACCCCTCGGAGGCAGCGTCAGTCGTACCCCATACGGTGTCGGCAATGGCTCCGTTGGTGTAGGTCCACATATAGAGGAAAGCCGCCCAGCAGAAGAACTGCACAAGGCCCACAGTCCAGAAAGTGGAAGGGGCGTGCTTCAGCAACTGCCACATACTCGGTGATTTGACATCGGCCTTCTGTTCCTCTATGCCGTGGAACTGCGCATATTCCTTCGGAGGCATCTCCTTGACCTTGAAGGTGGTGTAGATGACACAGAGGATGAGTATTGCGGCTCCGACATAGAATGACCATTTCACTGAATCCGGAATCTGGCCTTCGGGAGCTGTGTTGGCTATTCCTATCCAGGCGAAAAGGAAAGGGAAGATGTAGCCTACCAGACTGCCTGCATTGCAGAGGAAGGACTGGATTGAATAGGCCTTTGCCTTCTGCTCCTCATTCACCATATCTCCGACGAGCATCTTGAAAGGCTGCATAGCCATATTGATGGAAGTGTCCAGAAGCATCAGCGAAATGAGTCCGAAAATCATAGCTCCGCCCACTGCAAGGCCGAAACTGCCGGCATTCGGAAGCATACACATCACAAGGACTGCTATGAGTGCGCCGAGGAAGAGGTAAGGGATGCGGCGGCCGAGACGACACCAGGTCCTGTCACTGAATTTGCCCACGAGAGGCTGCACCACCATACCCATCAGCGGGGGAAGTATCCAAAAAAAGCTCAAACTATGAGGGTCTGCGCCAAGCGTAGCGAAAATCCGGCTGATGTTGGCGCTCTGAAGAGAGTATGCTATCTGCACTCCAAAGAAACCGAAGCTGAGGTTCCAAAGTTGCCAAAATGTTAGATTTGGTCTGGCAGGTTTCATTTATGGCTATTTTTAGTGTTTTCAGTTACAAAATCCTAATGTGGAATGCGAATATAATTATTAGATGTAATATAATTCCAAGAGCGGATGACGAAACGGAACATTTGGACGATGAATTGCGAATTTTTCGGGACGAACAAAAGGCAGAATTGCATTTATGCAGGAATTTTCCTACCTTGCAGTCAGTTTATGGCACAGAACAACCTGTCAGAACACTGGAACTATGAAAGCCAAAACCGGATTTGCAAACAAGAACATTGACCTATGGATAGTTGCAGGCTTTGCAGCTGCCCACTCCGTGACTGCTGCCCTGTTGGGAGCTATGCGCATAAATGACGAGCTGCTTCTTACCCTGCTGACCATGGCGATGACCGTAATCCTGTGCTTCAGACGCAACCTCAATATAGAAATCACTGCCGCCTGCGCCATTCTGGTCAATGTGCTGGGCTTTCTCCTTGGCACCGAAGGAGGATATATATTCGGCAAACTTCTGAACAATCCCACCGCCGCCCGCACTGCAGCGACCTTCCTCACCACCCTGATACTCGGCTTCGGCGTGAGTTACCTTTCCAGAGCCCTTGTGCACGACAGCAGCCGGATTACCCCGAAACTGGGACGCAAGTCTAACCTGCGCATACTCATCACTGCCTTTGCTCTGATTTTTCTGCTCAGAATTGTCATTTTTGTCTTCTCTTCCGCCAGACGTTCTTCCTGGCAGAGCATTGAACTGCTGTCATTGCTGATGTCCAATTCGGCAGTTGTCATAACCACCATCTGCATCAATATCATTTTTGTGCGTTCTGCCGGGAAAATCAGGCACAGTCGTCATAGAATACTGAAATGGACTATCTATAGCCTTTTCTTCCTGGCAATGGCAGCAGCAATGTCTTTCCTGGTCTGCCTGAACCCCGACTGCCCCGTCAGGCCTGAATGGTCTTTGGAATATGTGCAGATGAATTTGCTGAGCATTATTGCTGAAGTTTCCGTCTATAGCATAGTCTATCTGGCGAATTATGCATTTGATATACAACAGGCTATGACCAAGGAAAGGGAGGAAAGGCACAACGCGCAGTTCCGCTACGAAAAGCTCAAGCAGCAGGTGAACCCGCATTTCCTGTTCAATTCACTCAATGTGCTTGACGGGCTTGTGCAGGACGGACAGAACGTAAAAGCCAGCGAGTTCATTCAGAAACTGGCCGGGCTATATAGATATATGCTCGGAAGCGAAGAGCAGAAGACGGTTCCATTGAGCCGGGAAATGGAATTCGTGGATTCCTATATAAATCTTATGAAAGTCCGCTTTCCTGAGGGTTTTGAGGTGGAAGAATCCATTATAAAAGAAGACTTTGCGAAGAGCGTGCCCCCTTGTGCCGTGCAGATGCTGGTGGAAAACGCCTTCAAGCACAATGGAATTGCAAGGGAAAAGCCGTTGAAGATAGCCATAGTCACGGATGGGAAAAGCATTACGGTTTCCAATACTCGCACACCTAAAAACAGCCTTGCTCCATCCACCGGAATGGGTCTGAAATACATACGGGAGCAATACCGTGACCTGGTGAACAAAGAAGTGGAAATTATTGAAACAGATAAAGAATACATAGTAAGACTGCCTCTGATTGAAAACATTGGGCAGACATCAAACCCACACTGAAACTATGAGAGTACTGATTGTTGAAGACGAAGAGATGGCTCGCAAATCCCTGATTCGCAGCCTTGAGCAGAATTATCCCCAGATTCAGATTGTCGGATGCACCGGGTCCGTCAGCGAAACCGTTGCCTGGCTGAAAGCTCACGGGTCCAACGGGGCCGGGATGCACGGCGGATGGAAGGACGACAACGGAGTGGACATAATCTTTATGGACGTGGAACTGTCGGACGGCAATTGTTTCGAGATTTTCAAACAAACGGAGGTCAAAGCCAAAATCATAATGACCACGGCCTTCGACACCTATGCAATCAAGGCTTTTGAAGCCGGTTCCATAGACTATCTGCTCAAACCCATCAACCCTGCCGATTTGCACAGGGCCGTCTCCAGGGCAATGGAAAAGCATACCGACATAAACGCCATAATAAAGCAGCTGGGGCTGGGCGAAGAGAAGAAGAAGGAGAGGCTGATTGTGAAAATCAACGACCGAATAGTCCCCGTCCGAATAGATGACATCGCCTATTTCTATTCGGAAGAGAAGTCCAACTTCCTATGTACCTTTGCGAACAAGAGATATATTGTCGATTCCTCCCTGGACATAATCGCCGAGGAACTCCCTGATAGTTTCTTCCGCATTTCCCGAGGTTGCATAGTCTCCATCAAAGCTATCCAGAGCATAGTGAAACAGGCGAACGGGCGTATGCTCGTCGTAGCCGACCCTGCAGCAGGATTCGAGATGACGGTTTCACGCGCCCGTGCGGAAGACTTCCTCGCCTGGATTTCCAAATAGTGTCGAAGTCCTTGAAGCCTTCGGCTATTTTCTGCCAGAATTTGTCACCATTTCGGCAATTTTGGCATTATACCCCTTCTGAGCGAGCAGTCCTTCGATGTTGATGTGCATACGGTAGCGCCAATAGTGGCGGCTGATTGCAGGCACGTTGATACGCTCGGAGGCAGGGTCTTCGCAGCGCAGGGAACCGTCTATGGACAGCCAGTCCTGAAGCGGAAGTATGGTGAGCATAGCCGGTGACTTGAGGTGGTCGTCCACTATTCTCTCACAGAGCCAAGGCTCGCAGAAATAAGGTGCCTGACCCGGATACATAGTGTTGTAGAACCTCTGGGACACGGCCCTGTCCTCTTCCCACCAGGCACGTACAGGATTCATATCGTGGGTGGAGGTGGTGCATACGCAGAAATAAGGGTAATGGGCCGGGGTTCCGAATTCCACCTTGGTACTCTTCGGCATTCTCTGGATTTCGAGGGAGAGTATCTTGAGTTCGTCCATTACCGAAGCCACGCAGTCCGGAATCATTCCGAGGTCCTCACCGCAGGCAAGCATCTGGGTGGCGTGCAGGAGTGAAGGCAATTTGCGCATTGCGGAATCCCTCCAGAAGGCATTGTGGCGGCGGTAGAAGAAATCATCGTGGAGGCGGTTGAAAGCCCGCTGGCGATGCCCGTCGAGATTGCGGTAGGTGGAGGTGTTCTGTGCGGAGATTCTCGGATGCCAATAGCCCTTCATTACCGGGTCCTCAACGAAAAGCACGTCTGTAGGGCCGTCAGGGCCGGGTGTGACACATTCACCAGCTGCCACATCGAAGCCCATGAACATCAGCTCGTCCGTAGGATAAGGCAGGGCAGGGCTGAAATGTCCGAGCAGACCGCTCTTCTGAGCCAGAGGAATTTCCCAGATTCTGAAGAAACCAAGTATGTGGTCTATTCTGAAAAGGTCGAAATATTCGGACATCTTCTGCATCCTCGCCTTCCACCAGGCATAGCCGTCCTTGGACATTTCATCCCAGTTGTAGGTCGGGAAGCCCCAGTTCTGACCGTCGGCAGAGAAGGCATCAGGCGGTGCACCTGCGCAGGAGTCCATATTGAAAAGATGAGGATATTGCCAGGCATCCACGCTGGTGCGGGAAATGCCTATCGGCAGGTCGCCCTTGAGCACAACTCCCTTTTCGCAGGCATAGGCGCGAACTTCCTTCATCTGGGAATCAAGATGATACTGGACATAGCACCAGAAATTCACATCAACGGCATAAACCTCGCAGCATTTCTGCAGAACTTCGTCAGAATAAACGGAATACTCGCCCCATTTTGCAAATTCAGCTGTACCGAAGGCATCTCGCAAGGCGCAGAAAGCCGCATAAGGACGGAGCCAACTAAGATTGTTGATGTAAAAACTGCGATATGCAACAGTATCTGAAAGTTTGGCAAAATCCTTCTTGAAGGCAGCCCGGAGCATCTTCAGTTTCTCTGTGTTGACTCTCTCGTAATCCACCTGCTTGAGGGAGTTGAGTTCCTTCTGGAGTTTCTTCGCAGCAGGGGAGAGTTTCACTCCGGCAGCCTGCAGGTTGATGAACTGGGGATGCAGGGCAAAGGTGGAATTGGCATTGTACGGATAAGAGTCTGTCCAGGTGCCAGTCATAGTGGTGTCGTTGATAGGGAGGAGCTGGAGCACAGACTGACGGGTGATGACAGCCCAGTCAATCATTTTCTTGAGGTCATAGAACTCTCCCACTCCGAAGTCATCCTCGCTCCTGAGAGAGAACACCGGAATTGCCGTGCCGGCTCCCCTCCATCTCCTCAGGCCGAAACGATGCGCCCCGTCAGCTATGATGGTGAACTTGCCGTCTGTGCGCAGCACTCTGTTCTCACCGCCTTCCCACTGCTTGATTTCCAAGGTATTGGCATCAGCAATGACGAGTTTGTATTCAAACGGCTCCTTTGCATCCACAGCAATGGTCCACTGCGGGAAATTGGACGAATCCAGCGGCAACACCTTATTCCAGTTGTCCATAAACTTGCCGTTCCCGACCAGAGCCAGAGTTTCGTCCCTTGCCACCACAGGCATATCCACGACTATGAGGGCTGTACCTTTGGATATCAGGCTTCCCAGAATTTCCTCATCCGACTTGCGTGAAAAGATGCCATCGGTGAATGCAGAAGCATAGAAAGGGGCATCCACAGGCTGGTCCATCCACCTGTCCCTCACCGTCAATGAGGCAGATGCCGATGTTCCTGCAACATGCAGGGAGTGATGTTTCCATTCCCTTCTGCGGGACCCGTCTGCACGAACCACCCGGTAGCCGTATTCTTCCAGTTGCTCAGCCTTGACGCCGCTCACTTTCACGGTCCAGCGTCCGTTCCCATTGCCCTTCATAGGTATTTCCTTACCCGAAAGCATGAGCACGAGGGATTCTCCCCATACAGTCTTGTATTCAATCGAAAAATTTACAACCATAAGTTTTAGTGTTTATTTTGTTTTGATTTTATTCCAATAGAGAACCGGGAGCAAAGTGGCTATCACAGCAGCGGAAATCCAGAATATTGCAGCCGCCGTAAAATCGTTCTCCCCGGCCTGGATGAGATATCCGCTGAGCACATCCTGCAACGAGGCGGCCACGTAGCTGGATATTCCCACCACCCCGAGAGCCGCCCCGGTTGCCTTGCGTGGCACTATGTCTATGGCCATAAGCCCCGCCACAATGCAGTACAGCACCCCGACTCCGAAATTGAACAGGGTCACATAGACCAAATTCAGGACATACCCGCCTCCAGTGAGCAGAAAAAGGGAAAGGGACGCGACAGCAAGCAGCCCTGAAATGAGGGCAGGCCACATCCTGTCACCCCTGAATATGCGGTCGGAGATAAGGCCGGCAGAGGTGGTGCCGGAAAGACCTCCCACGAGTGCCGCCAAAGCCACAAGGCTGGATGCCTGCTCCAGTTCGAAGAGTTTGGCCTTCTGCAGGAAGAGCACTCCCCAACCAGTTATGGCATATTTGGTTATGTAGATGAATGCGGATGAGATGGCAATTATCCATATTCCCGGATGCCTCAACACCCTTCTCTGAAGCAGAAGGGTCTTCATATTGTCTTCAGGTTTCGCATTTTCCCGGGCCAGCTTCTGCACCGTAGAGAGGCCGCAACTTTCAGGAGTGTCCTTGACTGTGTAAAATATCAGCAGCGACCCGGCAAAACCTATGACTCCGGCCACGAGGAAGCCCCATTCCCAACCCCAGCGAGCCACCACTGCGGCGGTGACTATGAAGGATATGAACTCCCCGAGATAGGGGCTGGTGGAGAAAATGCTGTACCAGGTGCCTCTGGAGGAGGTGGGGAACCATCTGGAGAGGTTGATGACTCCGGGAGCCGGGCCCATAGACTGGAACCATCCGTTCAAGCCCCACAGAATCAGGGCTATGACAAAGAGGGCCGAATGAGGCAGACCGGCTTTTGCGCAGAGCAGACCGGCAAGAGCTATGAGCAGATTCACCAGGGAAGATGCCAGAAGGCCGAAACCCATAAACCTGCGTATATTGCAATAGTCGGCGATGAAACCGTTCAGAAATTTGCCGAAGGCGTAAATCAGCAGCAGAGCCGAGCCTATGAGTCCCAACTCCCCTGCGGTAAGCACCCCTGCATCAATCATAGGCTGTTTAACCACCCCGAGGCTCATACGGCAGACGTAATAGATGCTGTATCCGACAGTTGCTCCCCAGAACGTGGTCTGACGAAGCCTGCGATAGACTCCATCCTCTTTGTCGGCATCCACCTTGACCGGCGAAGGCTTGCTTATC
>JALFGP010000054.1 GCA_022777205.1 Rikenellaceae bacterium | reverse complement strand
CTGGCTACCCTTGTCTTATGGACTACTACGTTCAATTGCACAGAGTGTAAGGAACCGCCGTATGCCGAACGGCACGTACGGTGGTGTGAGAGGTCGGAAAACGAAAGTAGGAAGAAAACTTTCGTTTTCCTCCTACTCGATCTTTCATATGAAATCATGTAGCCTCAACCGCTTCACGCCATCCTGATTCAGGAGCCAGTCCCCAATGTCAAGTCCTTCAGCCTTGGCCGTGTCATCAGAGTTCCGGCTTAGCCACATCGAGATGATCGAGTTCCGCAGAGTGGGGATGGTGTTCGCAAGCCTCAACCATTTCTCCTCAGCTCCAAGGTCCGGAAAGAGGAAGATCCTGCGTCCCATCAGGCAGCGCGTGGTTTCTTCACGCAGATTGTTCAGGCCGCCGGTGGCAAGCCACAAGGCTTCCGGAAAGAACATACTTGCAATGATGGCCGTCTTTTCGCTCTCAACGATTGCCACAGGACCGTTGTTCCCGTCCAGCAGATGTTCTCCGAAAAGGCATTGCTTCAGGTGAAAGTCCTCGAAGAGCTTCAGTTTGTGGACCCACATCACTTTGCTAGTAGGGTTCTTGACTCTATGACCGGTGTTAGGATCGTAGAGCATTATCTTTCCGGTTCTGCAGCGGCCGTCGATGTCAATCTGCCAGAAAACAGTCGCACCGTCCCAGAATTTGCAAGTTCCGACTCTGTAGTTGAAGATTGCCGTAACGGGAGCTGAAATTCCTAAACGGTCTGTCAGGAAGCTGACGAAATTGTTGTGCGCGAAATTCCTCCGAGTCGCATCAACCAGCTCCATCCGCACAGTGCTGAACGAACCACGGTTCAAGCGTTCATCAGGTTTCTTCTTTGGAAAGAAATACTCCTTCGAGCTGGGCTTTCCGTTCTCAGCAAAGAAGTCACGCGGAGTCTTATGATAGCCGCATTTCTCCTCACGGTCGCATCTGCCGACATCAGTGGAAACATACTCGCCGCCGAACACATCGATGTACCTGACGAAAGTCCTCTTTCCACAACCAGGGCAGATGTGTTTCCGGACTTTCGGGTCGTAAGTTTCCAGCCTGTATCTATACTTTGAATCATCGTTGTACATATTTCAGTTGCCGTTTTTATCTGACTGAAGCTCCGGTGGAATGGAACATTTCATATTTTCCACTTGTGCCGTAGTTTCCATTTTTTGAGAAGTGGAAACTGTGGAAACTTCCGTCACTTTCAGAAACTCTGTAACATCCGGCACGTTTCCACTTCCACGCTCCTTCAGCTCGCCTTCGCGGATTAGATCAGAGATAACCCGGTTCACGGTTGTGTGGCTGTAGCCGCTGGAGCCTGCAATGCTTCTGGCACTCCGACCCTTCGGGTACTCGCGCTTGATAAACTCCACCAGCTTCTCTTTCGACATCGGATCAGACGATTCCAGATGGTCAATTTCCAAAGCCTCGCCCAGAAACTCAAAGCGCAGGAAGTTCGAGTCCTTGATGATTCTGCAGAGCAGCACATTGTCCTTGTCATAGAGATATTTGGCGTTCCGGCTCTTGATCTGCTTGAGGTAATGCAGGTTGATTTCCTGCCGGCTGTCACCAATCGCAAAGGCCGAGTCGATAAGGTTCATAATCTGCTTGCTTCCGCTCAGGTCGTTCTTGGTGATTGGCCGTGTACATAGCCGCTTCGGAGTATGCGCAAGGATCAGGAAGCTGAAGCCGTTTTTCTTCTTCACGGCCTTGAGCATCTTAATCAGCGGCGCAGCAGCCTTGCTCTTCTCCAGTTCATCGTTGAGGAAGGAGATATTATCAATGATTCCGACCTTGGCACCAACCCGCAGCATCACAACCTCGATGGCATCACAGATGAACTGCGTGAAATTGCCTCTCGGGCACTGGGCATCTTCATTGATTTCGACTCTGATGAAGTTCCTGTTCCACGGGTATGGGTTCTGGCCATCGATGGAATACCTGGCATAGAACTGAGGAGACTCCATCTCGAAATCGAAATACACCACCTTCTGCGCATCAGCGGTCAGCTCTAGCGGATTCAGCGGAACACCACGCGAAATAGAATCGGCAATCTGCACGGCCAATATGCTCTTCCCGGCATTGGAATCAGCAAACAGAACTGCATTTTCGCCCTCAAACCACAGGTCGCCAGCCAGCTTCTTACGGATGGGGATACTCTTCGCCTCATCCATCCACTCTTTGCCTGTCCTGACCTTGAAATAGTTCTCGACAGGGTTTTCCTCCTGCACTTCTTCTTGATATTTCCTCTCATCCATAATCATTCCTCCTTACCGCTACTGTCAAATCCACGAGGCAGGCTGTAGAGAATACAGTTGTCGTTGAACCAGGCATCAGCATCATAAGTCTGCGCCATCATCGCCGTCAGGTCTGCGCAGCTTTCGCTCACGCTTAAGCCGCATCGTCTGAACTCGGACCTCAGCGCATTGAAAAACTCTCCGTGCCGCCTCCAATCATCATTGTCCAGAGGCACAATCGCAATAACGAAATCTCCGTCAGCTGACAGAGTGATATAGAGTACCCACGGCTTGCTTTTCAGAATGGCAATAATCCGTGTCCTGTCATCGCCTGAAGGAAACTCCAGAGCAATAAGCCGGTTGTAGGATTTGACATATCCTTCCGGATGAAGGCTAAAATCACGGTTCCAGACCTTAACCGGAATAATCGCGTGAGGCAGAAGTTTCACCACAGCATCCTTGCGAGAAACTGAATTTCTGATGCTGCGCACATTACTGCAAAGACGTTTTGTTTCAGAATCGCCGCGAAGAAAATCCATAAGCAGCACAGAAGGTGGCCCCAACAGGGAATTGTCGAAATCCCTGCGTTTCTCATCGTCGGTAAGTCTTTCGTCAGTATTGGGCAGCAGATGAGGCAAAACGCTCACATACATTTCCTTGATTTTCATAATAGTCTTTTATGGTGGACAAAAATTTTCAAAGTAATGCGTCACCTGTTCCACTTTGTGAAACAGCTCGGCAGCGAACTATGAACTTTGTCCGGAATTGTTATGTGAGTGATTGCTATCTGCGCTTCATAGGAGCCTTCGCGCACAGTTTTTCTCCTTTCATCAGACTTTCCAACTGAACGGTATCCACGAAAGTCAGTCCGCCTTGCTTGATTTTCTCCAGTTCTCCGGTCCTGAACATCGCATACACTTTGCTTTGGGAAATACCGTACATCTCGGTTATCTTCTGCACAGGTACAGGATTCTTATCCTTGGTTTTGATGTTGACTGGAATTGCATTTGTCACTGCATCCTGCACAATGGGAGTGATCAAGTCCGTCAGAAAGGACTTGAGGGGTTTGAGATTGTCCATAATAAACTCTTGCTTTTGTTGAACAAAAACAGGAGTGGCCACTATCCTGGTCGAACACCCGTCCGACATTGCAAAATTATATTGGACGCTATTGGAAACAATGGCCCCAAGACTGTAGCTTTTTCCGTCAGGATATGCGAAAACGGCTCCGGAAGTAACTCCAGAGCCGTTGAAAAACTTTCTGATTGTCGGTTTATTGTCGGATTCTTTACGATAGTTTGCAATGTTCGTACATCTGAATTGCTGCCCAGATGCCGTATTCGGAATGAGGACGCTTAGGACAATCCTTCTTCAGACCGAGATTGCGGTGCTCGCAGTGCTTCCCGGGAAAGGTAAAGCTGTGGTTCATATCAGCAGCCGAAAGCCCGAAACTCTCAGCGAATATGACAGCCTCCTGCCGCTGGCCGAGCCAAAGTGCCGGACTTCCGAAAGCTTTGTGGTTCACAATCAAGTCCTCAATCTCAGCATCACTCACTCCCTGAAAATATGATCTGAACGCTCTTGCCATTCCGCTGAAAGGACGTGCCTGGTGCGGACGGACATTGCCAACGGAATCAAAGGCTCCGAATATGCTGCCATATTCATCATTCTGGTCAAGCATCAACACAAAGTACTTCCGGGCAATCCAAGCATCATCAAATGTTGTGAAGGCCTTCAAATCGTTCCTGCAGAACTCGTTCTCGAAAGACCTCAAGTCCTTGAAGAACTCCTTCAGACGAGATAGAAAACTTCCGACCTCATCAATCTTGACACTGGAGCGTACAATCTCAGACCAGTTCTCGATAATGAATGACCTGCACTTCTCAAGTTCATTGCTAACCTTGCCGTAAAGCAGTTGAATCGTTTCTACTGAATTTCTGCAGCCGAACTTGCGTGTCAGATCATCCGGATGTCCGTCCCAGTAATCCACAACAGCAGCCATCGCGTTTGCGACGGACTGCGTTGTGGCTATAGTTTCCCTCAAAATACCCATACCATCAATCGAAGTAGTTGTACCTTTCGGTTATCTTTTCAATCACCTCCAGCTTGTCAGCCTTGATGTACTTACGCAGCATAACAGGAGATGTGTGGCCTGTGATCTTGATGATGTCGTACACATCCATTCCGGAAAGGTACATCAATGTCGCTCCGGTCCTTCGTGCGGTATGCGTATGAACGAGCTCATATTTAGGCTTACGGACGCGGACAGGGTTTCCTCCAGTAGTCTCGACAATCTCAACATCTTCCGTCAAACCAGCGCACTTGCAAATGTCCTTCAGGTAACGGTTGATGACCTGGTCCTCCAGATGTGGCAGCTGAAAATCGTACTTCTCCAGAATTGTCCTCAACTCCGAGCTGACTGGGATGCTGACCTTGGCACCAGTCTTCTGCTGACGGATGTTGATGAACATAATCTCACGGGTGCGGATTTCAGGCTTCGTCTGGCTAGGATGCTCCGGATCCGGAACGTCCTCAATCCACCTCTTCGTGTGAGTCTCAATCTGGTCCTTGCTTATATTGTTGTAGTCAGATACGCGCTGCGCAGTCCATACGCCCACCATAAAGATGTCCCTGGCCCATTCGTGACCTTTGTCATACTTTGACAAATCAGCAGCCTGAATCGCGGCCAAATCGTCCTTCGTCAGATAAATCGAATCCACATCGATGCGCGTTCCCTTGAACCTCTTGTCCTTCCAGACATCATTCTTGTGATGTCCTTCGCTCTCGGCAGTGTACATCACCACCTTCAGCTCCTTTATGCACTTGCCAACTGAATTGACGTTGTAGGCCTTCTTGATGACATTGCCTTTGCGGTCTTTCAGTTCCTTCTTCAGATAAGCAGTAAAGTCATAGTAGAACTGCATATCAATGTCGTCAAAGTCATACTCCTTCTTCGACCATTTGCAGAAATTCCTGAACTGTGTCAAAGCCTGTTTGATGGACTTGACCGTGTTAGGGGAGTAGTTCGTTCCGTTGACCGTCTGCCTTCCTCCATTGCTCACCTCCTCGATGTACTTATCGATGAACTTCATCAGCGTCATACGATTCTCCCAAGCCTCCTGACGGGCCTTCTCTTCCTCAGCTGCTTCAGCAGCAGCGATTTCTTCACGATAGACGATGTTGTGGATGACTTCACGAACTTCATCATTGTTGAGCAAATGTCCGGCATTATATGCGGCATCAATTGCCCTGCGGATTTCGGAAGCAGCTTCAAGAGTGTTAATCACATCCTTGTTCTTGACAAATCGGTCAAGATACTTTTCATCATTACGTCTTTCCCAAATAGTGTGATTGATGTAGAGTCCGGTTCCCATACGGATGTGGGTTTTGGACTTGCGGTCTTGGATTCTGACCTTAATCTGTGCTAAACCATTTTTGTTGATAGCACCAAGAATCATTGTTGCGGCCATAAAAAATTACGTTTTTTGATCGTTCAACTTATGTTTTGAATACCGACAACAAATGTAGCACTATTTTTTGAAAACGGTGCTACAACGGTGCTACAAATTGAGATTATTATTGCAAACTATTGCAAAGACTTCTATTTATCTATGCTGATTATCAAGCACTTAAATTTCAATGCTTTGTATTACTACCACCCAAAGTGTTCCGCTACGCACCTCAGAAACCCCCTTTCAGCGATACTGAGAGGGGTTTTGCTAGTTCGCCCAGCACGAACGTACTCTAAGTCCCCAAACCGCACTGATAGTGGGAAGGTTACAGTCAAAGGCAAGGGTGTCCATCGTGAGGTGGAATCTGAAGGAAGCCGGCGGCAAACGGTTGGCCCGATGAACAAGAACTTGGTAGAAGGCTGGAAGGCAGGGGTAATGCTGCTAAAGAAGC
>JALFGP010000051.1 GCA_022777205.1 Rikenellaceae bacterium | reverse complement strand
GAGCTGGGCGATAGCCGGGAGACTGGGGCTGGAGAATGTGTCTGTGCTGGACTATGATGCCGGTGCAAGTTCCGAGGGCTTCGATTGCGGTCTGGGCATTATCGGGGATTTTCCCGAGCCTTTGACCGAGACTCAGGCCATTGAAAAGGTGAAGGAGGCTTTCGGACTGCCTTACGTGAGATGTTCCCGACCTCAAGGCTCCCTTATCCGCAGGGTTGCGGCCTGTGGGGGAGCAGGGGGTTCTCTGGTGGCAAAGGCACGCGAAGCAGGAGCTGACCTGTATCTTTGCGGAGATGTCTCATACCATCATTTTTTTACACCCGAAGGCTTTATGGTTATGGATATAGGTCATTATGAGAGCGAAATAGACATTGTATCCATTTTATTTTCCTTGATTCAGAAAAATTTTCCTACCTTTGCGGTTCGCATTGCGCAACAAAATAACAACAACCCGGTATTTTATTTCTAAAGCTATATGGCGACTACAAAAAAGACACAAAAAATCGAGACTCCAATCGACCGCCACGAGACTTTCGTGTCCATCAGGAAGAGTTTTACCGATTCCGAGACCAGCGTTCCGGAGAAACTCAAGGCTCTCTACGACCTTCAGCAGACCGATTGTGCAATTGACAAAATCGTGCAGCTGCGGGGAGAACTCCCTATGGAGGTTGAAAGGCTCGAAAATGAGATTGCGGAACTCAAAGCCAAGGCAGACCATATCAATCTGCTCGTAGTGGAGTTTACAAAGGGCATAGCGGAAAACAAGCACAACATTTCGGAGTGTGACCTCCAGATTGAGAAATACCGCACCCAGCTTCAGAATATCTCCAACAGCCGAGAATACGACTCTATCAACAAAGAGATTGAGAATCAGGAACTTCTCCGCCAGATTGCAGAGAAGAACATAGGTGAGGCCAAGGACAGGATTGAGGAGAAGAAGCAGGAAATTGCATTTCTCAAGGAGAAGGTTGCAATCCGCAACGGAGACCTCGAAGCAAAGAAGTCAGAACTTTCAGCCATCGTAGAGTCCACAGCCAAGGACGAGGCAGTGCTTCAGGCAAAGAGGGCAGAGTGTGCAAAGCAGATTGATGCCAGGACAATGAGCGCGTATGACCGCATCCGTCAGAGCGTGAACAACCACCTTGCTGTGGTGAGTGTCTATAACGGCAACTCCTGCGGCGGATGCTTCAACACCATTGCCCCTCAGCAGCTGATCAACATCGCTTCCAACAAGAAGCTCATCATCTGCGAGTACTGCGGCAGAATCCTCGTTAACCCGGACAATTTCGAATAGAATACACTGACTAATGGCTGAAGACAAGAAACCACGACAGCGCAACAGGACTTCAGACATAAATTTGGACACCTTGGGGCTTGAGATGGGAAATATCCCGCCTCAGGCTCTTGATGTCGAAGAGGCGGTCCTCGGAGCCTTGCTTATCGAGCCCAACAGTGTGGATGAAGCAATGGGGGAGCTCACTCCTTCCTGTTTCTATTCCAAGACAAACAAGATGATTTTCGAGGCTATGTCCGCCCTGGTTGCGGAACACGTCAGCCTCGATGTCATTTCCGTGTCCCAGAAACTCAAGGCACAGGGCAATTTCGATGCTGTAGGAGGCGCTCCGACTCTCGTGAAACTGTCGCTCAAGGTGGCTTCTGCAGCCAATATCGAATACAATTGCCGCATCCTCAAGGAGAAGTGCATACAGCGCGAACTCATCACTGCCTCCTGCAAGATTCTGAGGGAGTCCTATAAGGAATCGGCCAATGTGACCGACCTTATGGATATGGCCCAGACAGAAGTCTATGCAGCCATACAGAACAATGTCAAGAGGGAGGCCCAGCAAATAGGAACCGCAATCAACGATGCTTTGGAAGCCCTCCAGGCGGCCCAGGACAACCCGGGACTGAGCGGTGTGCCTTCGGGATTCGTGTCCCTGGACCGCATCACCCAGGGCTGGCAGCCTTCGGACCTCATCATACTTGCGGCTCGCCCTTCGGTGGGTAAGACGGCCTTCGTCCTGAATGTGGCCAGAAATGCTGCCGTGGACTTCAATATCCCGGTGGCCATTTTCTCGCTGGAGATGCCGACCATTCAGCTGGCAAAGCGTATGATGACCTCCGAGTCCCGCCTCAATGCCCAGAAAATCAAGGGCGGAATCAGGCTGGAACCATATGAATGGACCCAGTTGGAAACCCGTCTGGCGAATCTGACCAAAGCCCCTCTTTATATCGACGACACCCCATCCCTGCCTGTGAACGAGTTTCGTGCAAAGGTAAAGAGACTGGTGAACCAGAAAGGGGTGAAGCTGGTTATTGTGGACTACCTTCAGCTTATGCAGGGGCCTGCTGAACTGCGCGGAATGAGGGAGCAGGAGGTGGCTGCGATTTCCCGAACTCTCAAGGCCACGGCCAAGGAGATGCAGATTCCGATTATTGCCCTTTCGCAGCTTTCCCGTCAGTCCGAACTCAGGGACGGAAGCCGCAGAAGGCCTCAGTTGAGTGACCTGCGTGAGTCCGGATCCATTGAGCAGGACGCTGATATGGTGCTTTT
Source organism: Rikenellaceae bacterium (assembly GCA_022777205.1). Taxonomy (GTDB): domain Bacteria; phylum Bacteroidota; class Bacteroidia; order Bacteroidales; family UBA932; genus Cryptobacteroides. Next base: position 6,836 of record JALFGP010000051.1, on the reverse strand, counting down.
CATACACCGTCTGGACTATCAGGGTATGGCGGCTTCTGCAGAGGAAGTCGGTGTGACCCAGCTGATTATTGCCAAGCACCGTAATGGTGAAATCGGAGACGTTCCGCTGAGGTTCCATCACGAGGAGGTGCGTTTTGTGGACGAAGCCGACAGCACTTTCCGTCAGGCGGATGTGGTCAATTCGGCAATGAACGAGGATGTGCCTTCGGATCCTTTCGGCTACACCGGTCAGGTCTCCTCGGGAAATGAATTTGCGGACTCAGGATTCAATAATATCTGATTATGGGAAAAGAAATTTCACACGAGGGCAAGATAGTCGAGATTACTCCGGACTTCACTTCAGTGGAGATCGTCAGCAGCTCGGCCTGTTCGGCCTGTCATGCCAAGGGGTTGTGCGGATTTTCCGAAAGCGAGACCAAGCTGGTGATGGTGCCGACTGACCCCTATACTGAAAGAAAGGTCGGAGATATTGTCGACCTGGTGCTCAAACCGTCAATGGGACTCAAGGCAGTATGGATTTCATACGTGATCCCGCTGGCGGTTCTTATGATTCTGATATTGCTGCTTTCCCGCTTTGTGGAAAGTGAGGTCTGGGTGGCAGCAGGCTCTGTTGCCGGAGTGGCCCTCTATTATTTCATAATCTGGCTTCTTAGGGACCGTCTCAAGAACGAATTCGTTTTTTGTATCCGCTGAAATCCTATTCAAATCTGCATCAACTGATTTTTTCATATTACTAATAAAACTATTATGACCAGTATCATCATTTGGACTATTGCCGTGATCACCTTGCTCGGACTGGTGCTCGCAGTGTCAATCTTCCTTGTGGCGAAGAAATTCACCGTGAAGGAGGATCCGAGAATAGATCAGGTTGAAGCTGTGATGCCGGGTGCGAACTGCGGCGGTTGCGGTTTCGCCGGATGTCGGGCATTTGCGACAGCCTGCGTGGGAGCCGACAATCTGGACAAGACATTCTGTCCTGTGGGCGGCAACGAGACTATGAAAAAGGTGGCTGACATTCTCGGAATGGCAGTTCAGGAAAAGGCACCGATGGTGGCGGTTGTGCGCTGCAACGGCTCTTGCGCAAACCGTCCTAAAACTTCAAGCTATGACGGAGTGCAGTCCTGCCGCGTGAAGGCTTCCCTCTATGCCGGGGACACTGCCTGCCGCTACGGCTGTCTGGGCTGTGGCGATTGTGTCGCTGCCTGTGCCTTCGGAGCAATCAAGATGGATCCTGAAACCGGACTTCCTGTGGTTGACCAGGAAAAATGTACAGCCTGCGGTGCCTGTGCCAAAGCTTGTCCCAAGGGCATCATTGAAATCAGGAACAAGGGGCCGAGAAATATGCGCGTCTATGTTTCCTGTATCAACAAGGATAAGGGTGCCGTGGCCCGAAAGGCCTGCAAGGCTGCCTGCATAGGTTGCGGAAAATGCGCCAAGGTTTGTGCCCACGATGCCATCACCGTGGAGAACAATGTGGCCTATATAGACTTCACCAAGTGCAAGCTCTGCCGCAAGTGCGTACTCGAATGTCCTACCGGAGCCATTCACGATGTCAATTTCCCCAAGCCTGCAGTGAAGCCTGCCCCTAAACCAGCCCCTGCCGCTGCAGAGAAACCTGCTGCACCGGCTCCTGCCGCTGAAGCAGCACCGGCTCAGAATAAACCAGTAACCAAGGAGGAGAAGTGATGAAAAAGACATTCAAGATAGGTGGAGTACACCCGAATGACAGCAAGATTTCAGCATCCTGCAAAATCGAGAAGCTCCCGCTTCCGAAGACCGTATATGTCTCTATGGCTCAGCACCTCGGTGCCCCTGCTAATCCAATAGTTGCAGTCGGTGACAGCGTGAAGACCGGACAGGTCATAGCAGAACCGGCAGGATTCATTTCCGCCTTTGTCCACTCACCTGCAACAGGAATCGTGAAATCCATAGCTCCCCGTCAGGATCTGGCAGGCAATTGGATGAACCATATAGAAATTGCTGTGGCAGAGGAAGAAGTATGGGCCGACGGTATAGACATTACCCCGGACATAGTGACTGAAATCCCTGCCGACACCGCATTTATCGTAAACCGCATCAAATCCAACGGAGTCGTGGGCCTTGGCGGAGCAACTTTCCCTACCCACGTGAAACTCTGTCCTCCTCCGGGCAAGAAGGCCGACTGCCTCATACTCAACGGAGCGGAGTGCGAGCCTTACCTCACTTCCGACAACCGCATAATGATTGAGAGAAGTCAGGAAATCCTCATTGGAGCCGCTCTTATGCAGAAGGTACTCGGAGGCTGTCCGGCAGTGGTGGGCATAGAGGACAATAAGCCGGAGGCCATCAAGGCTATGTCCGCAGCCCTCGATGCTCTCAAGGCCAAGTCCGCCGACTATGCAGGTATCCGGATTCAGATTCTGAAGAAGAAATACCCTCAGGGCGGTGAAAAACAGCTCATCGCAGCCGTGATGAAGAGGGAGGTCAAGTCTATGGGGCTGCCTATAGATGTGGGTGCCGTGGTGCAGAATGTGGCCACATCCCTGGCTGTCTATGAGGCTGTTCAGAAGAATATGCCATTGATTACCAACACAATGACCATCACTGGAGATTGCCTCCCGCAGGAGCGCCAGCACAATTATCTCTTCCGCATAGGAATGCCTCTTTCCTATATCGCAGAATACGCAGGAGGAGTGCCTCAGGAGGCTGCGAAGATAGTTTCCGGTGGTCCTATGATGGGAAAGGCAATTGCAAATTTGGATGCCTGCACGGTCAAAGGTTCATCTTCTCTTCTGTATCTTACCGAAAAACAGACGCGCCGCAAAGCTGAGAGCAACTGTATCCGCTGCGGCAAATGTGCCGATGCCTGCCCTATGGGTCTGGAGCCGTTCCTTCTGAACAAATGCGCCAAGAACGGCCTTATGGACGAACTTGAGCAGTATTCGGTTCAGGACTGCATCGAGTGCGGCTGCTGTCTCTATACCTGCCCTGCCAACATTCCTCTTCTGGATGTCATCAGGCTTGCCAAGGGCGATGTAATCAAAATCATCCGCGCTCGTGCTGCGGCTCAAAAGAAATAAACGGTTAAAACTATGATAGTATCACCATCACCCCATCTTCACAGCAGTCTTTCCACAAGAAGGCTGATGGCAGATGTGATTATCGCGCTGCTGCCTGCAGTCATCCTTTCCTGCCTGCTCTATGGCTGGAAGGAACTGTTTCTGCTCGGTGTCAGCATTGTTTCCTGTGTGGGAGTCGAGTACCTCATCAACAGATTCCTTCTTAAAAAGCCTTGCTCTGTCGGAGACCTTTCGGCAGTTGTCACAGCTGTTCTTCTTGCCCTGAATGTACCGGTATCCTGCCCTTGGTGGGTGCTGACAATAGGCGCAATCTTCGCAATAGGAGTGGTAAAAATGACTTTTGGAGGACTTGGGCAGAATATATTCAATCCCGCAATTGCGGCTCGTGTATTCCTCCTCCTTTCCTTCCCGACGGCTATGACATCCTGGGACTACACCCCGACCGGACTTTTCGGAAGCGTGGATGCGGTTTCCGGACCGACTCTTCTGGGGCTCGTTGCCGAACAGGGTTTGGATTCTGTGGCAGGTTTGGACTGGACTCAGCTGCTCATCAACACCTGCGGCGGTTCTGCCGGTGAGCTTTCGGCTCTTGCCCTGATTGCCGGATTCGTGTACCTGCTTGCACGCAAGGTCATCAAGCCTTGGATAACCCTTTCCATACTCGGCACTGTCGCAATCTTTGCCCTTGTCTATGCCCTTGTGGCACAGCCTGCAATGGGAGTCGGAGCATTTGTGGCCTTCCATCTGCTCAGCGGAGGTCTTCTCCTGGGTTCCATCTTTATGGCCACCGATTATGTCACTTCCCCTATGAGCGACTGGGGCGGAGTGGTTTATGGAGTCGGCATTGGTCTTCTGACCATGCTCATCCGTTGTTTCGGTGCCTATCCGGAAGGTGTTTCCTTCGCAATCCTCATTATGAATATGGTGGTTCCTCTGATCAACAAGGGCTTCCACCAGAGAAAATACGGGAGGGCATAAGTTATGGCACTTCAATCATCATTCAAAAATATGCTGATATGCCTGACGACCATCTGTCTGGTATGTTCAGCCTTGCTTGCGGGCGTTTATGCAGTCACAGCCGAGCCTATCGCAGCTGCTGCGGTGAAGAAGACCAACGACGCCATCGCAGCCGTGCTTCCTCAGTTCGAAAAGGCTTCGGAGGAAAAATCCGTACTTTTTGAGGGTAAGGAATACAAGTATTATGAGGTTTATGACATCGAAGGCGAAGTTATGGGTTATGCCATAAAATCAGCCGAAGGCGGTTTCGGAGGCCCTGTTAGCCTTATGGTGGGTGTGCTCACGGACGGAGTTGTATATAACACCAACGTCCTCTCACACGCAGAGACTCCGGGTCTGGGAGCAAAGTGCACCGAGCCTGCCTTCCACGACCAGTTCATAGAACTCAACCCGGCCACGACCAGACTTGATGTCAAAAAGAACGGTGGTGACATAGATGCCATCACAGCTGCCACCATCACTTCCAATGCCTACACCAAGGCTGTGGCAAAGGCTGTGGCAATCGCTGCGACAATCAAGGAAGCCCCTCAGACAGAAGAAGTTGAACCCGTAACTGAAGGAGGATCAGAAAATGAGTAAACTGAAATACATAGTCAACGGAATCCTGAAGGACAATCCGACCTTCGTGCTCCTTCTGGGTATGTGTCCTACCCTGGCCACCACCTCTTCCGCAATCAACGGTATGAGTATGGGACTCGCCACTCTCTTTGTCCTCGTGCTTTCCAACATTGCCATCTCGGCTGTTGCGAAGTTCATTCCGGACAAGGTCCGCATTCCTTCCTACATCGTCATCATAGCCACCTTCGTGACTCTGCTCCAGTTCCTTATGCAGGCATTCCTGCCTTCTGTCTATGAGACACTCGGACTGTTCATCCCGCTCATCGTGGTGAACTGTATCGTGCTCGGACGTGCGGAGGCATTTGCCAACAAGCATACTGTTCTTGAGTCAGCCTGCGACGGCATCGGTATCGGACTCGGATTCACCATAGCCCTGACTGTTCTGGGTCTGGTGCGTGAACTTCTCGGCAATCTATCCGCATTCGGTTGGAAACCTGTAGATGGCGACGGAATCCTAGTGTTCATACTTGCTCCGGGTGCCTTCCTTGTGCTGGGCTATCTCATTGTTATTTTCAAGAAACTCACTGAGCGTAAAAACTGATACTTATGGAATATTTGCTAATAATCGTATCTGCGATTTTCGTCAACAATATCGTACTTTCGCAGTTCCTCGGAATCTGTCCTTTCCTCGGTGTTTCCAACAAGCTCTCCACTGCGGTGGGTATGTCTGGTGCCGTGTGCTTCGTGATTACTCTCGCAACCCTGGTGACTTATCTGCTTCAGGTCTATGTGCTTGCACCTCTCAACATCGAGTTCCTGCAGACCATAGCTTTCATCCTCGTGATTGCCGCCCTGGTGCAGATGGTGGAAATCGTGCTCAAGAAAGTGAGCCCTTCACTCTATTCGGCCCTCGGAATTTTCCTTCCGCTGATTACGACCAACTGTGCAGTGCTCGGAGTTGCCCTCATCGTGGTGACCAAGGAGTTCAGTTTCGGAGGAAGCGAGCCTCATATGCTCAACCTTGTTGAATCTCTCGTATATGCCCTTTCTACCGCTGTGGGTTACGGCCTGGCAATGGTGCTCTTTGCCGGAATACGCGAAACTCTCTCCCTCAACTCAGTGCCTAAAGCATTCAAGGGAGTGCCGATTGCCCTGATTTCAGCCGGCATTATGGCTATGGCATTTATGGGATTTTCCGGCATTGTCAAGTAGAGCAGAAACTTTTTCCGTAAATTTTTGATGGAAAAAGAAAAAATTTATGTTTTTTTCCATCAATAGTGGTTTTTTACATATTTTCTGTTATAAATTGCACTCCGACTTTGGGGTGCAATTTTTTTTGTACTTATGAAAATCAAGGAAATGTTCCTGGAAGAGAGGCCCAGGGAGAAGATGAAGCAAAGGGGACTGGATGCTCTCACGGACGTGGAATTGCTGGCTTTGGTGCTCCACAGCGGTTCCGGAAAGAAGAATGTAATCGAGTTGGCCAGGGAGCTCTATTCCGAGTATTCAGGCAGTCTGTGCAGTCTGTCGGCTGCTTCCCCGGACCGTCTGATGCAACTGGGAGGCATAGGTTTCGGAAAGGCTTCAACCATCTGTGCGGCTTTTGAGCTGGGCCGCAGGTGTGCAAGTCAGAAGGCCTTCCGAAGCAACAGCTCCATAATCAATTCCGATATGGCCTGTGCGCTTATGTCGCCGTCAATGAGGGTGCTGGACCACGAGGAATGCAGGGTTTTGTTCCTGAACAGGAAAAACAGAGTGGTGGACAGTCTTGTGGTGAGTTCCGGGGGTATGGCTTCCACTACTCTGGACTGCAGGGTGATTGCAAGGCTTGCGCTTGAGAAAAAGGCCACGTCCGTGATTCTCTTCCATAACCACCCGTCCGGATGCCCCCTTCCCGGACAGGCCGACTTGAATGCAACCGAGACCATACGTCAGGCTCTGATGGCCATAGACGTGCAGCTGCTGGACCATATCATCATTGCAGGCGACTCCTGGTTCAGTTTTGCGGACGAAATGGAGAGGAAATACTGACAAAAGTCTGCGAAAGTCAAAACTGTTTGCTATTTTTGCAGGTCTAAACTACATCGATATGAATGTTGTCAATCTCGGTGAGCAGAACTCTGTGCTCAATTCTTTCATCGCGCAGATGAGAGACAAATCAGTCCAAAAGGACAGTATGCGTTTCCGTAGGAATCTGGAAAG
>JALFGP010000037.1 GCA_022777205.1 Rikenellaceae bacterium | reverse complement strand
GGTCGGGGGCATAACAGGGTCGAGTCTCGGTGATTCGTAGGGAAAATTGTCGGATCAGAACGTAGCCATCCTGGAGCGCAGCGGAAGAATGGCGCAGTTCCCGACAATTTTTCCGGAGAAGGCTCCGAGTCTCGACACCGCTTTTTATATAAACGAGCGAAGCGAGTCATAGATGGCCGGATGTTTGGCGTTCCGCTGGAGCCTGCGGAGGCGGAATGACAATCTTCCGGTTCCGCTCTGCCCATTGGGAAAGTCTGTGGACGTTGACGCGCAAGCGGCAATGGCCACTGTCTTTCCGGGCGTTTGTTCAGCTGCGGAAGCAGCTGTGGACTCTTCGGTGGCGGCTCCGCCGACGCTGATGAGTCCTATGAACTCCTGGCAGCCTTGAAAAGACGCCTTTGGCGGCTTCTGAAGGCTGACAGACCGCTTTCTTTACCTCCGCACTGCACAAATGCTCTCGCCCGTAGTGAGTGCCCGACAACGAAGGGCTTGCACTGCCGCTCGTGCTGGTAGGCCCAAAATTTCCGCGAAGCGGTGAATCAAAATAAGTCTCATTATCCACTATACTAGGAATAGCAGTACAGAGTGAGAGTTGGCATCGTCCGGTATTAGAATCGGATATAGAAAGAACACCAATAGTATAACTGTAGTACAATGAGAGTAAGCGCAGGTGATGTGTCTTGTCTATAGTAGCAGCACAACGATAAACAACCTCCGAACCACGCACTGCTGCAGCAGCGGCGGTAGCCGCAGCGCAGCTGCTGGGGAAGGCCGGCGCGGACGAGGTGGCGAAGCCACCGAGGACGAACTTGGCCGGGCGGGTGGGTTTCACTGCGGCGTAGCCGCTTCTTTGACAGCATCCGTGAGGCTGGCTTTGACAGGATCGAAGACCTGGCAAAGACTGGCTGACGGATACCGCTCTGCCCGAAGAGGAAAGTCTGTGGACAGTGCCGATCTTTCGGCAATGGCCACTGTCTTTCCGGGCGTTTAATCGGAGCGCAGACAAAAGTCTCCGCGACTTCCTGAAGGGAAGGCACGGAGTCTTTCTGCGCGGAGTCTATAGAGTGGAAGTCCCGTAGCCAGCGAAGTGGCGAAGGGGCTGTAACCAAGCTGGTCTTACGGAGCGACAGCGGAGGAAGACGAGCTTGACCGCTATAAATAGAATAATAGCGATATCAAGTCTATTATGATACCGCTATTACCATTATCCGATTGGAATGCATTTATTGATTCTCTTCATAATCCTCAATCGAAACAACTTCCAGTTCAACGACTTCATCGCCTTTGAGTATTACTGCGTTAACCACCCAATCATCTTCGATTATTCTGTCTCCAACACGAGGAACAGCTGTGCTTTCCATAAGGTATGTCTTTGGATTTTTTTCCACGGTTTCCGTATTAAAAAACAGAAGATGGTGCAAAGGAGAGTTTCCAACAGCTATCCGAGGTATATCATCTGAATAAGTAATCCATTTCACACGGTTGATTGCTGCCATCATCACAACATTAGGATCCTTATAGCTCTTATGAATCATAGTAAAGAAGCTTTCTGTGTCTTTACTTAACATATCTATACGATCTCCTATCTGAGGTAAATACGGAATATCAATGACTGTGCTTTTTTCCCTTAAACTTTTTTCGGATATTCTTATTGGGCATCGAAAAACCAATTCTGCTTTCATCTGTATTTATTTGATTATTAAATATATGGTTTACAGGACAAAATGCAATATTACAGCTAATAAATAGATAACAATCTCCACGTACAAGAAATACTTTATCAAAAAGAAAATGCGTGATAACAGCATCCAAAACCAAGTAAACGGCGTGTTGGAAATAGCCCATGCGATAACGTCAATTCTTGTAATGATGAAAATTATTATTAACAAGAGAGTTACTCCCCAAAACGACCAAGGTGAAGACTTTGGCCAATAATAAATCCTGTCGTACCATCTGATTGTATTATCAAATTCAAGTCGTAAATCAAGAAGTGAAGGATCATTATCTTCGACATAGCTATTAATACTTGATAGTCTTTCCGATAGCACAGAATCAACTTCTGTTTCTTCGGTTAAGATAGCATGTAACTCCTCCACTGAGATGTTCAAAACATTAGCAAGGATTGATTCATCATTATCGCATCTTGCCAAGAGAATACTCAATGTAGTGTAATTGTCTTCACCTGAAACTGCCACTTCATTTGTTTGTTTTGAACATGAAACAGCCACAATTACTAAAAGGAATAAGACAGTGTAGTGCAGAATAGTCTTCATACGAGTCATATTATATTAGGTAAAAAATGAAAGCGATGATAAATACAGCTATTTCGATTAGAATGCCATATCTGAATAAGAAGTAGAATATCATCCAGAGTGCGTCTGAATAAAGTGCTGAATGTCGGATGCCATAGTCTATAGCTCTACCAAAAATGAAGATACACAACAAAATACCTGTGATTACCAAGAATCCGACTGGATGTACTATTGGTGAGAATAGTATATGTTCGTACCAGGAGAAGTCCGGATCAAATTTTCTCCTGAGTTTCACCAAGGAATTGCCATTGTCAACGGCAAAACCAAATACTAGATCTACTCTTTCTGATAAAGAAGAATGATCTATATCTTCACCGCTAGCTAGATTCTTTACATTCTCTTCTGATGTCAATAGAATCTTTGCCAGTAAAGTGGTGTCTGACTTGCACACATCGATCAAATGCTCGGTTTTGTTTTGTAATGTGTATTCTGCCAAGTGGTTATTTGGTTTTCCACAAGAGGACAGTAACACAAACAATAGTGCGATTAACGATAATTGTCTCATATTCGTGATTGTATTGCTTGTCTTTCCTATGCAAAGATATAAAAATATGCGTATTTCTCCTTGTTATCTGATAATTGCCTGAATATAAGTGTCCCAACCTCAATGCTTGTGTATTTTTAGGATTTCCATAATCCTGAATAGCCACCCAATTCCTGGAGGGTTGGTTCTACGTGAAAAACATTCCGGACACATTGGTGATTCGCCCGTTAAATAGGAAAACACTGGCTTGAAGTGCTCGTGCTTGACGAACACGTTTCCGCAGTCTCGACAACGGTAATAGACAAGATCTTTGAACAGCATAGTTTAATCTCCTATTACTACGAACAAATATTCTCTTCCTACTGGCAGACTTTCGGATGATCCTACCGAAAAAACGAAATTGCTGAACGGCCCGAAAGACGCAAGGAGCGAGCGGACTGATTCTGCACGATTCTGGTCCGGTTGTTTCCCGTAATACACAGCTGCTAAGGACCTTCCTCCTCTTGGAATTGGAATCTGGGTGTACGAAATCAAATCTTCCAGAGACGCACATTTCCCCGAAGGGTATGGACGGAATAGGTACTCAAGTGTTTGACTGCATTCCAAAAGAAATGCAACATCTTGAGGGTCAGCTTTAGCATTTAATGACCGCATCAGGTCAATGGCGTTTGAGGCTCTATGTTGCTGCATTAGCCTATTAATCTTTAATTGGATTCTTCGATCTCTCATTTTCTTGATTCGGCTTGCTTGGCTCTGACGATGCAGGAAAACGTCGTAAGACTCATCATAACTGAGGCTTTCGCAGTTATAAGTATACTTCTCCACTAGCCGGTGGTACAGTTTGTCTGCAGCCAAAGAATACCTGGACTTGTTGGTAGCATAACGTATCGGATAGAAATTATCAGAACTCGTAGCCTCATCCTTGATGAAGAAAAGCAGAGTCTTGATGAGAGTTGATTTATCGAATTCTCCTTCAACTCTTAGTTGTTTACCCAAGATTTCTTGGAAAGAGCCCTCTAACCCATTGACAATGAAATAGGTATGCTCGAAGCTCCAAATAGTTACAACAATTTCTTCGGAAGAATATGTCGGCTCTAGCTGCTGGAGTTCGTCCAGCAGCTGTCGGCCAGCATAGATGTCATCGAAGCGTTGGTACTGCTTCTTATAAAGCGGAAGTAGATCCCTATCGAAATCCAGCTCCGAGACTAGCTCTTTCAGTGTCATCGTTTCCTTTTGATTGAATCCTTAACTATCTTTGCCGTTAATAGTACGCAGATTGCAGCATCCACAACTGGTAAGATTCCTCCAGTTGCAACAACGCCTAACCCTATCGCTGGTGCTCCAGCAATTGCGAGAGCAGCAGGTGATGCTTTAGTAATTCTTTTCATGTTCCAATTTCTTTTTTGCTATTAGTATTTACGGTAGCTTCTTGTTTTTCTTACAGTTTTTCGTTTCTTTGAAATGCCGCAGAAAGGAGATGGTGCTCCTCTCTGCGACAATCTCAAGTCTCCTACCTTCCCCTCATTTTCTTCACAGTCTTGGAGACTCCGTAAACAGCACCTCCTAGAACGACAGGTGCTCCTATGAGCAAGCCGAGCCCTGCGGCCATGCCCGATCCCAAAATTCCACCTATCGTTGCGAGCGCATAGGTTATTGCGCTGGCTGATGCACTGCCTCCGGTGAGTGCAACCACAGCTGCTCCCTCTGCCACTGTGGTTCCTGCTGTAGCGCCGAGCGCGGCTACGGCACTACGATCTCTTGTTTCTTTTGTTGTCATTACTTTGTTGTTTAAAATGTTTTCTTTCCTCAGCTTCTTCGGCAAGTCGCTTCCGCAGGGTCCCCTCCGGATCTAGCGCCTTGATAATGAATGCGGCCAAGAGTATTGGATACCCAATTGGTTTCATACGGCAAGTGGTATATTTGTTTGTATATAAGTTGCTTTGACCCTTTGCAGTAGCCATTGTGTATGCTCCTCCGGTGAAAGGTGATGTGATGTACAATCAATGCGCACGACCAGAGAATTTTTGAAGTAAGCCACCTCCATCCCCTGATGGCTAGGCACTTCTATCTTTGCAATCAGATGACCTTGAACAGTATCAAATTTTATCTTGATCCTGTTGAATACCATTGCCCCTGAACCTGAAGTAGTCTGTCGGAGATGATTGATAATGCCTCGCCTCATTTGGTCCTCAGTCATGCCATTTGCTTCCAAGCCAACTGTTTCTAGGGAATCTGAGACCCCGAGATAGATTGTACCAGCTTCGTCGGAATTGAAGAAAGCAACAATAGCCTCAGATATGGCATCAGGGTTATAGCCACTCTTGTATTCCAAGGTCGATGATTCCGGTCGCCACATGGATACGCCCGCGGCAGACGCAAGATCTTCTGCGTCCCCACCTCTTGTAATAGCCAAAGCGATTTTCTCCATCGTTTCTATAGAAAAATCAGGTATGCTTTGGATAACGTTCATCTTTACAGCATCATCTACTACTTTCAAAACCGGTTCGGAGCAAGTACGATCCGGGTAAAGGAAAATCCGATCTGAGTCGTTGTAGTCAGCATGGCAAAAGGCATTAAGTACCATACCAGTTTCTATTGTCCCAAAATGTTTCAGTTGGTTTCTAGAAACAGTCAGTTCGTCATTTGACTGGCAGTCCTGAAGGAGAACTTTCGTCTCCTCAATCTTTGCGACCTTAAGTTTGAAAGAGCCGCCTCTCTTTGTCAATTTTAACATTTTCAAATTAGTTTTAAAGTTTAAACGACCAGCACTATGCTATCGTTTCTGGGGCAAAGATGGTGTATTTTTCCAAGATAACAAGTAATATATTTTTGATGTCAAAAATATTGTAAATACTGAAATAACAATGAGTTTACAATATGCATAAATGGACTATTTTCTTTGTTATTTGATTAATTACGGTTATATTTGCGAAAAATTGAAACCATGAATATTCTTAGAAAAGTAAATATTTCTCTCTTTGAGCTATACAAAGCTATGAAGTCCAACCAGGAAGAGTGCACATACCCATACCTTGTTGTTCCGAGTGATGCATACGTTAATAGTGACTTCAAGGTGTTATTGCTTGGTAAAGAAACTAATGGTTGGGGAACTGCTGAGTTTAAGTCTCCAGCTATACCGTCAATGGAAGATCTGGAGAATTTATATAACCGTTTGGTAAATGAAGACTGGGGAATCGGTGGCCCTCTATGGGATTTCTATTATAGCCTTCGCTGTATTTCCGAAGGAGATAACATCGAGGTGCCTGAATTTGCAGGAAAGGTGGGTTTTTGTGCATCGAACATTGCATTAATTGGTAAAGAGTATGGTCATCCTGGCTTTAACCATAAATACTCCTTACAATTATCTGATGTTCTTTCTCAATGTCTTGAAATACTAAACCCTGATATAGTTCTGTGTCCAGTTGGAGTAGGCACATCCTCAGGATGTGACTATCCTTATATTGAACTGCTAAAAAATAGCTTGAATGCTGAATCCTGCAACAAAAAGGAGACAACTTGCAATGGGTTATTCGAACTTCTTTTTGCGCCTTCAAATAGTAAAGCGATATTCCTTGGGTGCAGGCACCCCCAGGGTGCTACAAATGAGTTTAAGAACAATGTGAGGAACTATATTATTGAACTAATCAAAACCAAGTTGTAGCAATACTCTATATTTGACTCTTTTGCGACGATTCCTATGACACTCTCTCAGGCCCAAAAGTTAATTGACGATATTGAGAGTACATACTCTAATATGCGTGCACAATACATGAAAAGTTTGTCTTCCTATATTCACACACCTGATTTTATCCCGGATGAGGATATGTCAGTATATAATGAAGACGAAGATATATACGGGTCATTATATCGCAAGATTACTGTCATCCACGATAATTACATTTGTTTAGGAGATCAGTTTCTTCCATCAAGTGGTATTCCCAAAGAAAGATTCGAGGATTTAGTTGCTTCATATGATGCTCTGCTCAGAGAATTATTTACCAAATACATCAGCGACGCTAATGTATTCATTGACTCTCTGCCTTCGTGTGTTTTATGGGAGTTCGGAATCACAAATCCCGAGATGGTGAATTATGCCTATCCTTCAGAGTTCTATGAGCTTCAAAATAAACTCAATGACAATCCTGATATTCCACATAACAGCACTTCCAAACATATTGTTTGCAATATGTTGATGAAAGACATCATAGAGCAGAAAGATATCTTATTTGAAGCTTTTAAAAAAGCATATCAGTATCAGGAAAAATTTTCCTCTTACATTCTTCTGGTATATGATAAGTTCGCCAATTTAAAAGAACTGGAAGAGATGATTCGAGACACGCAACTTGAAAACAAGCATATCTTGAAAGTGAATGAGTATCAACTTTATGCTGTTTCCAATATTTGCGAGAACGAGAAATATATTTTTCTATTTTTGAAACTTAGGGAGCGTCAATACTGGCCATATGATAAAGACATTAGCTTATCATTGTTTGACAAGAAGGAAAAAGTGTACACTTGTTCATATAGAGGCTCCGAGAATGTTTGTATTAAACGCCCTTATTTATACTATTTGGCAACCGGTTATGGTAGGTATGATACAACTAACCTGTTTACAATTGACTCAAAGAGAGTCAGTATTCACCCTGATGACAAATATACATGCCATCTTGATACAGATACTGAGTCAAGTGTTATTTTGAAATCCAGAGCCAAATACAAGGATTATCTCAAAAACAAATTCTCACTTAGAGATAAGTCTTTGGCCGTTGTTGAAAACAAATCCAAATTGACTAACTATAATGGCGTTTTAGGACCGGTAATCATTTTGAGTTTGGAAAGTCTGCAATCGTTTGTTTACTGGGAAGAATCAATACCATTTCTTCTTGACCCCGATATGATTACTCTGAAAGCAGATGACAAGAATACACTCAAGAGCCTATCTAAAATTATAACTCGAGACCTCAAACGGTATGTTGATGATATTGTTAAGAAGCCTATTCTCAACCCATTTAGGTGTCGAATTATGCTAAGTGATGATGAGAAAAAATATATCCTGTTACATCATCCTTGGGAAATCAACAAACGTAAAACAAAAGAATCCATAACATATATTCCTTTGGAGTATCCAGATACTATAAGGGAAAAAATTCAGGATAATGAGAGCATTATTGATAAGTATCTGGACGAGATGTGTAAGAATGGATACTTAAAAGAAAGCGATAATGGCAAGTATGAATGCACTAAAAAACTACCACTATACTGTGCCTCTTTCTTCTCCTTTGCTGTGTGCCATAATCTAGACCTCTGGGTAAGGGTAATAAACACGAATGTCAAAGACAGATTATTCGAATTTGATGATTCCGGCACAGAAAAGTATTGTTTTGAATCCATAGGTAATATATGTTCATCCTACTTTGAGAAGAGACTATCGTTACCTGAGAATAGTATAAAAAATATCAAATCCTATGCTCTTCGTCTGTTTGACCATAAAGCTAAAGAGCAGCTCATAGAAGAAGAGAATAGAAGACTGGAGTCAAATGGACGAAAATGCTATGATAAAGCTGCAAAATCAATCAATCGAAGGCGCGAGAAACTGAAAGAAATATGTGACATAGTCTATCAGGTGTCCGTTTCCCTCACAGAATAAACAGCTTATCTATCCTCATACAACCCCGCCGCCTTCAGCAGCTGCTGCCGTATCTCGTCGGCCAGCCACTGCGGTTGCAGGACTTTAATGTTCGGGCCTCTGGAGAGCAGCGGTGTGTAGAAGTCATTGGATATCCGCAGCCAGTATTCAAAGTCGGTCCAGTCGTCGCCTGATGCGATTTCTCTCTGGCTGTGGTGGAACGGCAGGTCACGGAGGTAGAATGCTTCACGACCATAAGCTCTGATGACTACGCGCTCGAGATCCGCATCCTGATTCCGGAATACGCCATAGCAGTCGCTGAACCAGCTCTGTGCATCGAAGTCTTTGTCTATCTTGAAGTGTTCTTCCGTAAGCCGGATGTCGATGATTCTGTCAAATGATAGGGTGAAGAGTGAATCCCTTGTAATGTGCCTTACGAGGGCGTACCAGCGGCGTTGAAAGAGTTTGATGCAGTAGGGCTCAACCGTGTGTTCCGATGGCTCTGTGAAGCCGTATTTGCGATATGTGACGGTGATGCGTCGTGATGTCTTCATTGCTTCGATGAACAGCCTGATGTTGTCACCGTTGGATGGTATCGATTCCAGAAGGATGCGGTCGTGGACGCTGCGACTGTCTCCGAGAAGATTGCTGACCGTTATTGTACTTAGCATCCAGTTCTGTATGCTGTTCTCCTGCAGGACTTCCTGATTGGCGATATAGTAGGAGAAGCCATCGTGCGTGTCGCATTCGATTTCGATGCCGAAGATGTCCTGGATTGCTGCTTTGTGTCTGATGAATGTTGTGCGGGCGATTTCTATTCCTCCGGAGAGTTCAGTCCCGAGCCAGCGGCGGTTTATCTCTTCCAGGCTAATCTTCCCTGCACGGCTGATGGTTCCAACCAGCCATATATACTGCTTGAACAATTCGTATGATCTCATCTTTGTACTTGGTTTCTTGCCGAGGTGCAAAGATACTAATTATGTATGTATCAGCTTGTAGAATGGCTTCTGTTGGTGTGATTGTTGCAGTTTTGCAGGGTATGAACCGTTGATTTGTCAGTTTTTTGCTAAATTTGCATCAAGTTCGTGATAGAACTTGCTAACATAAAATATTTAGGATATTCCTAGATGCTGTAGTCTGCCAAATCTCGCCAGGATTTCGTCAAAGTTTTCTTAACTGCATTGCATCTGGGGGTTCATCGCATACGGCTTGTATGACTGATGATCCCCGGTGTGGTTAAGAAGCTTCTGGCGAGGCTTGGCAGACGCAACGAGGGGAGGTCATACAAGCTTTTTTTGCGTTAGGAAATGAATGATTTTGATAATAGCCTTTCTGAGCAGTTCCTTTCTGGACCGGATTCGGATTTCATCGCGTTCTGCAGTGGTGTACTAAAGCGATTCCCTGTGGCCGTGAATCTTATCGACAAAGCCTCGGATTATGCTGCCTGCCTCGATGATGCGCTGGTCCTGTTCTCCGGCTACAGGTCTGATGAGCTTGGGAGTGATGCCCGTGATGTCGCCGAATTGAAACGGGACGAGGTGGCCTCCGGTAAGTGGATTCTTCCTGATGCTGACGAGGAGAGTGTGTCTGACCTGATTGCCCGAAGGAGTTTTGCTATGATTGATGCTGCAGAGGCTGACGAGCTGGATACCGACAGGCTGACTCTGTGCATCGGGCTGTTCAGTTATGCTGCTGCCTTTTGTATCCCGTCATTTGACGCGAAGTCTTTCCGCAGGCTGTTCGTGCTTGCGTGGTTCAAATATTTCTCTACGGTTCTCAGTCTTGAGAACAATGAAGCTCCTGCAGGGAAGGGTTTCATTTCGTGAGATGTTCAACGATGCCCTCCACGTGCAGGTCTGTGATTGCTCTGCGACCTTCGCGTGATTCGAGGATGGCCAGGTCTTCTTTGTTGGTGTAAAAGCCGTTCTCCGTCAGAACTGCCGGACAGGCTGTGTGTTTGAGGATGTAGAAGTTTTCCTCATAGTCCAAATCTCCGTCAGACTTCTCGGCTCGGATTTTCATCTGCGGCAGGTTCTTGATTGCCGCCTTGGCCAGCTGCTCTGCCAGATCATCTGCCTTTGTTTGTCCTTTGCTGGTATAGACACTCCAGCCGGAGGGAGATGTCCATTCTTTACCGTTTCCGAAGGCGTTTGCGTGGATTGAGATGAGGATGACATTCTGCTTCCCTTCGCGTGCTACGATGTCGTTCACACGCTTGCATCGGTCCTTCAAGGGAATGTCATCATCCTCTGGAACCAGGAGCTCTGCATCGTAGCCTCTGTCGCGGAGATCATCAACGATTTGTTTTGCGATTGTTCGGTTGAACTGAAATTCGAGAAAGCGTCCGTCGGGACTGCGTTTGCCAGGTGTGCTCTGACCGTGGCCATTGTCAATAAGAATTTTCATCGGTAAGCTGGTTTTTGGGTTAGTTGTTCAGCTCACCGATTCCGGAGACAAAGATAGTCAAAGATTGATTGATGGAGAAATTTGAGTATCTTTGCCGAGAATGCAGCCATCAATATGCGTTGCGTTTTGAATACCACCTGGCTCAAAGTTCTGCAAAG
The DNA here is from genome assembly GCA_022777205.1 of Rikenellaceae bacterium. Taxonomy (GTDB): domain Bacteria; phylum Bacteroidota; class Bacteroidia; order Bacteroidales; family UBA932; genus Cryptobacteroides. The sequence goes on along the minus strand of JALFGP010000037.1, from coordinate 66,155 downwards.
ACTTTGGGCCTTTTCTCATTTTTGGGGCAAAGAATTTCTCTTCATTTCAAAATGACTCTGTTTTTCATAGTAATGTTATAGTAATGTCCAGAATAGTAAAACCCCTCTCAGCATCGCTGAAAGGGGTTTTCTGAGGTGCCTAGCAGAATCGAACTGCTGTAGCAGGTTTTGCAGACCTGTGCCTAACCGCTCGGCCAAAGCACCGTTTTGTTTAAGGACTGCAAAGATAAGTATTAATTTTTTAACCTGCAAAAATTATTTTCGAATGTCTGCTATTATGTCGAGGGCTTCGCGGCAGAGTCTGGTGATTACTGACCAGTCTTTGGCTGCTACGGCTTCTTTCGGGAAGAGGTTGCTGCCCATTCCTACGCAGGTCACACCGGCTTTGAACCATCCTTCGAGATTTTCGCGGGTCGGTTTCACACCGCCTGTCACCATAATCTTGCTCCACGGCATTGGGGCACGCAGGCCTTTCACGAAAGCCGGGCCAAGCACGTCACCCGGAAATACCTTGCAAAGGTCGCAACCCAGTTCCTGAGCCTTGCCCACTTCCGAAACGGTACCGCAACCCGGGCAGTATGGAACCAGACGACGGTTGCAGACGGGAGCTATGTCCGGATTGAACAAAGGACCAACCACGAAGTTTGCTCCAAGCTGCAGATAGAGAGCAGCAGTGGCCGGGTCAACCACTGAACCCACTCCCAGTATCATTCCCGGGAGTTCAGCGTTGGCATACTTCACCAATTCTCCGAAAACCTCGTGTGCGAAGTCTCCCCTGTTTGTAAACTCAAAAGCTCTCACGCCGCCATCATAGCAGGCCTTCACCACAGCCTTTGAAATCTCAATGTCGGAGTTGTAGAACACCGGAACCATTCCAGTGCTCTCAACTGCCGCCAAAACCTGTTGTTTATTGTATTTAGCCATAATTTTCTATTATTTATCAAGCAAATTAACAATCATCCGGATGAACAATTAGCCGGAAAATAATTACCTGATATAAGGTCAATTACCACATATAAGATAAGAAATAGATAGAGTTGGATTCAAGGCGTGGGACGCAGACAAATACCGCAGCAACCTGTCGGTTGTGAGGATTTTGTCAAGTCCCACAACGCAGAAGACAGCTCCATATATTTTTTATCTGGACACGCGACCGGACCCGTCACCCTTCATCAGATTCTCCACCTCGGCAACGCTCACCTGGTTATAGTCTCCGAAAATGGTATGCTTGAGGCAGGAAGCAGCCACCGCAAAATTCAGAGCCTTCTGGTCGTCATCGGTATATGTCAGCAGACCATAAATCAGTCCGCCCATAAAAGAGTCACCACCACCAACTCGGTCCACGATATGGGTAATGTCATAACGAGGTGACTGATAGAGTTTTCCATCACTGAAAAGCACTCCGCCCCAAGTGTTGTGGTTGGCATTGATGCTTCCTCTAAGAGTAATGATAACCTTCTTTGCACGAGGGAACTTCTCCATCAGCTGACGGCATACACTCTCGAATTCCGCAGCATTCACTTCACCCTTGGTTGCAGTCACATCAAAGCCCTCAGGCTTGATTCCGAAGACCTTTTCAGCATCCTCTTCATTGCCCAGAATCACATCACTGCAGGCCACCAGTTCAGGCATCACCTCTGAAGCAGTCTTGCCGTATTTCCAGAGATTCTTACGGTAGTTGAGGTCGCAGGAAACTGTCACGCCAAGACGGTTCGCAGCTTTTACAGCCTCAAGGCAAACATCTGCAGCACCTTGGCTGATGGCCGGAGTAATGCCTGTCCAATGGAACCAGTCTGCACCTTTGAACACCTTGTCCCAGTCAATCATACCCTTTTCGATGGTTGAGATGGAAGAATGAGCGCGGTCGTAAACCACCTTGCTTGGACGCGCAACTGCACCTGTCTCAAGGAAATAAATACCGAGACGGTCACCTCCGTAAATTATATTGTCGGTCTTGACGCCATAACTGCGAAGGTCCTTCACACAACTTGCAGCGATGTCGTTCTTCGGAAGACGGGTTACGAATTCTGCATCAATGCCGTAGTTTGCAAGAGATACAGCTACATTGGCCTCACCGCCACCGAAAGTGGCTTCAAACTGTTTTGCCTGAGAAAAACGGAGATAGCCCGGAGTTGAAAGCCTGAGCATAATCTCACCGAATGTAATAACTTTTGCCATTATCTTAAGTAATCTAAAAAATCTCCGGCACAGGAAGCACCGGAGACACAATTATCTCATATCAATATAACGGATTTCATCCTTGTCTGCATAATTGAGGTTCTCACCAGCCATACCCCAGATGAAGGTGTAGTTGCGTGTACCTGCAGCGGCGTGGATGGACCACTCAGGGGATGTCACAGCCTGCTCGTTATGGAGCCAGATGAGACGCTCCTGCTGAGGCTCACCCATAAGATGGCATATTGCGTTGCCTTCAGCCACATTGAAATAGAAATATGCTTCCATACGACGGGTGTGGGTGTGTGCCGGCATGGTGTTCCAGACAGAACCAGGCATAAGCTCGGTAAGTCCCATCTGGAGCTGGTTTGTTCCGCCACCTTTCACACGGCTGAGCACAGGCCATACTATGAGCTGATTCACTATGCGGTCGTTGGAGTCCTCCATCTTTCCGTAGTGGTCTGAGATGGCAATAGCATATTTTTTAGGATCAGCTTTCTGGTCAGTGGTAATGAGCTGAGTGACATACTCCTTGTAGGCAGGAGCCGAATTGATGTAGAACTTGGCAGGATTTGCTGAATCCACGCTGCGGAAAGTCACTTCCTTCTTGCCGCAACCTACATAAAGTGCCTCCTTGAATTTGAGCAGATACTCTTTCCCATCGACAGTCACGATTCCGTCTCCGGCGATATTGATGACACCGAGTTCCCTGCGGTCGAGGAAATGTTCAGCCTTGAGCTCGTGGAAAGTCTCAAGCACGAGAGTCTTGGTCACAGGCATCACTCCGCCATAGATGAGACGGTCGTAAAGGGTGTAGGTGAGGTTGATTTCATCCGGAGCCATAACCTTCTCCATCACGAAAGCGCTGCGAAGACGCTCAGTGTCATAGTGTTTCACATCCAAGGGGTGACAAGCTGTCTGGACAGTGTAGTTCAACTGCGCAGAAGCTGTGAGAGCCACTGACATAAGCAGGGCGGAAATTATCATTCTTTTGTACATATCGAATAATTATTTGTTATTATCATTCTGGTTGTCAGCCTTCTGAGCCTTGACAATCTTCATTCTGTTCCATACTGCAAGAGCAAGGGTGCCGATAACGAGAGCAGCCACTCCGTACCATTTGCAGGTGTGAGTCAGATGGAATATCACCCAGGCAAGAGGGCTGGAAGCAAAGTCGAGAGAACCGCCGAGGAATCCTTCCGGGATGGCCACGGCCGTGTCACCTGTCTGAGCATACACATCCTGTGCTGCAAGAGTGAAATAAGGCGCAAGGTCAGTAACAAAATACAGGCCGATGAGAATCATTGCAAGGCCGATAATGAAAGTCTTCACCACATTGCCCTTTGTGATAGGCAGAATGAGAGGGAAGATGTAGAACATACCTGCAAGGGATGCCAAAGGCAGGAACTGGTTGCCAGGAAGGAAAACCGCAAGGATGAGAGTCACAGGAATGAGCAGCAGGGACACCACGAGGGTGGTCGGATGACCGATTACCAGAGCCGGGCTCATACCTATGTTCATACCCTTCGCACCCTTGAACTTGCGTGCAATCAGGGCCTTGGTTGCCTCTGAAATAGGTTTCAGACCTTCGATGAAGAGGGAGGTGATTCTCGGGATGAGTTCCATCACCGCTCCGATCTTAATACCCAAACCGAGGATATAAGGAATCTGGTTGGCCATTTCCGACCAGGTCTTGCAGGAAAGGCATCCTATTGCTATGCCTATGAGTACACCGAGGAAGAGCGGCTCGCCGAGAAGACCGAACTTCTTCTTCATACCCTCTGCATCTATGTTCAATTTGTTGAAACCCGGAATCTTGTCCAGCAACCAGTTGATTCCCTCCGCGAAAGGCACAAAACCCTGGCTGAAAGGCTGAGGAATGGAAATACCCTCCATACCGTCGTAGAAGCCCTGGAATTTCTTGGCTGTGCGGTCTGCCAGAATCAGAGTGAGGATGTAGCAGATGATGGCTGCAAAGAATCCCCAAAGAATGCTGTCAGACGCAAAATAAACCACTGCGCCTATGAATGCGAAATGCCAGTAGTTCCACAGGTCGATATTGACGGTCTGGGTGGTCTTGGTGAGAAGCATCAGCAGATTCACACCCAGGCAGACAGGAATGATGAGGGCGCCGACTGTGGTGTTGTAGGCCACAGATGCAGCTGCCGGCCAACCCATATCGAAGACCTTGAGCTGCAGTCCATAAATCTCCACAACCTTGGAAAGCGCAGGTCCGAGGGCACTGGTCAAGAGGCCGGTGATTACTGAAAGTCCCACGAAACCCACGCCCACGAGCAGACCGCTCTTGAGGGCCTTGCCGGGTTTGATTCCGATGCAGACTCCTAAAATGAAGAAAATCAGAGGCATCATCACGGCTGCTCCGAGCCCGATGATGTAGGAAAAAATCTTAGTCACGTCAAAAGATGAAATTTTAACCTCCGGTACGGTCTTGAAAGTAAGGGAAGCTGCCTCCAGTTCCTTCTGCCACTGCTCGAAGGAAGCTATGTCGGAACGGTCCCAGCCGAAGCCCCACCAGTAAGTATATGATGATTCAGGAGCAACTGATGCAGCGGCAAGCACGTGTCCGAGAGCATTGTTGCGGGTTGCGGATTCCTCTTGGGAAAACCAGTTCACGGAAGTTCCGGTGAAGCCCTCCCCTGCTATGTGACCGAGGAAGATTTTGCCGTTGCCCGGTCCGGTGGTAGGATCTTCGTAAGCGATAATGCCTTTTTCGTTGTCAGCCACTATGCCTCCTACCTTGTCATGCAGCACGATGCCTGAAACTATGGCGCGCTCAGACTTGAGTCCGGAATAACTTACCTGGGTGCGGTTGAAATGTGAACCGGCATCGAGAGTGATGATTCGCGTCTCAACAACAGTCTCACCCTCAGCCACTTCCATAGGATGGAAAGTGAGTTTTGCCCTGAAGCGTAGAGGTCCGTTGTCAAGAATCTCCACCTCTTTCCAGCACCACGGATATAGGATTTCTCCATTGTCGCCAATCAGGGCTGCCACTCCGGCTCCAAGGGTTGGTCCGACAGCATAGCAGTCCATACCATAACCGTGGTCGATATGATATGATGCAGCGCGGTGGAGGGAATCGGCTTTCGCAGGATCGGTCTTGCGGAGTTCCCTTATCAGTTCCCATTTTGCAGGATTGGTTTCTTCGGCATAAAGTTGCTCCAAAACGGGAACGGAAGTGCCCCTTTTTGTGAAGATATCATAACCGAACCCCCTCTCTCCGCTTCTCTGGAGTGTGGGTCCGTAGGCACGGAAACCGACTTTGTCATTCTCCCATGCAAGGTCGTCCATACGCTCGGGATAAACTCGTCCGCAGGCCACAGGCTGGGCAGGATTCTCTCCCGCAGGTACAGCCTTGACCTTGAAAGTCTGTTTTTGGGAAGCATTGAGCTGAACCGGGAATATGAGTTTGCCGTCACTGGTGAACTGGCTCGGAAGGCGTTCGCCGGATTTGTCGAAAACTCCGTATTCCTCTCCTTCGGACAGTTTCACCTTGGAGGCGATCAGTTCACCGTCAATTTCTGCCATTTCGGCAAGACGGTCATTTCCTGTAGGGTTGCTGACCTCAACAGAAAAACTCCTGCCGCAACTGCTCAGAAGAACAGCTGCTGACAGGATGGTTAGAAAATATCTGATTCTCACGTTCAAAATCACTTAGGCTGTTTGCCGATGTATGCGAGAATACCTCCGTCCACATAGAGAACGTGGCCGTTGATGAAGTCGGAAGCCTCTGATGCAAGGAAGACAACCGGTCCCATAAGGTCTTCCGGAGTGCCCCAGCGTGCAGCAGGAGTCTTTGCCACTATGAATGAATCGAAAGGATGGCGGCTGCCGTCTGCCTGACGTTCACGCAGAGGAGCGGTCTGAGGAGTGGCGATGTAGCCCGGGCCTATGCCGTTGCACTGGATGTTGTACTCGCCATACTCGGAAGCGATGTTGCGGGTGAGCATCTTGAGTCCGCCCTTTGCTGCAGCATAAGCGGAAACAGTCTCACGACCGAGCTCGGACATCATTGAGCAGATATTGATGATTTTGCCCTTGCGTCTCTCCATCATTGAAGGGAGAACGGCCTTTGCGCAGATGTATGGTGCAACGAGGTCGATGTCGATGACCTGGCGGAAATCTTCTGCCGGCATTTCGTGCATCGGCACCCTCTTGATAATGCCCGCGTTGTTGACGAGTATGTCCACAGGGCCGAGAGTCTTCTCAATATCCGCAACCATAGCCTTGACGCCCTCTTCATCTGTGGCGTCGCAGATATAGCCTTTTGCGTCAATACCTTCAGCTTTATAATCGGCCACAGCTTTGTCCATATTTGCCTGGGAACGGCAGTTGAATGCAATTTTTGCACCAGCCTCAGCCAAAGCCTTTGCCATAGCGAATCCGATACCATAGGCGGCTCCAGTGACGAGCGCAACCTTTCCTTCAAGTGAGAAATTTACCATAATTGTGATATTAGTGTTATAATTATTTTACGGACAAACAGCCCTTACTCATTCCTGATTTCTCAGGGCTTTGAGCCTTCATTCCAACTAACAAAGATAATTCAAAATTTGCTAAACACAACCCAAATCCCTACCCAATTACTGCAAGGATTTGTAAAGTTTTTCAAATTTGTCCCAAGAAAACTCAATTCTGTGTAAAACTGCGGCAGGGTTGTTGCCCTGCCGCGGAAAAATTTATTAAACTCAATATTATTATTCCATCGTCTTCCCGGGATATAAATAGAATGTAGAGGAGAATTGGCCTTTATTAATACTAAATTCGTTATTATCGTAAACAATTGGCTCGACCAAAGAAGAATAGTTTATAAAATACTGAGTTTTAGAAAGATCTGCCACTTTTGAAACATCAATACTACCTGAGTTATTCTTCACTTCAATACTATTCATCTTTCCAGAGAAAGAAATAATGGACTGACCGGATGGTATAACACTTTTCAAAACATTATTATTGAAAACAAATGATGGTGCTGTTGTCGATCCTTCCACCCAAGCAGGTAAAGAAATGACCCTTGCAGCAACACTCGGAGTAATTGTACAGCCGGAAATATTGACAGTCTCAATTTTTGAGGCTTTAGCATAACCCAAATTGACAATATGATTCGCCGAACCTGTAAGAGTTATATCACAGTCTTTAAGTATCAAGGTCTTAACAGCACAGGTATTTTCAACTGTGTCACCTTTCTTCTTTAATGAATACAACAATGGACATGCTGTTGAAATCTTACATCCATCAAACACCAATTCCGTAGCATCCGTAGAGGTGTTATTATTCAATAAACAATAATTTGTATTAGGAATGGTAATATCAATATTTTTAATCCTCAGTGATTTAGAATTATGATATATATTATATCTCGTATCACCATTAAATTTCACTCCATCGGTATCACCAATCAAAACTACATCATTGGCAACATTCCAAGAACCACTTAGAGTAAAGTTAGCGCCTTTCAGGAAATATAATCCTGCCTTATAAGCAGCTGAATTCAAGTTAACAGTTTCCGTAGTGGCATTCAAAGAAGAGTAGGTGGTAGTATTGTTCTTACTATAGACTTTGCCACCAACAATCACATTGTATCCAAGTTCAAATGCCTTGCTATATGCCACCTTACTGAAGGATGTACCCTCCAAAGCACCTAAACTTTTAACACAATTATTTGCACTGACATCAAATACATTATTGCTGGATTTTTGCTTTACAGTTCCATCTTCGTATTCAACATAAATAGTGATTCCGTTAGTTAGCTTCGATCTTAGAACCACGAAATAATATTGAACAAAGTTTTGAAATTTATCCGAACCGTCAGGAACAAGTTCTACATAATTGGATTTCCCGTCAGTAGCCACGTGTATAGAAGCTGCACTATATACTTTAATTTGACCTTTTTCAGAAGCGAGGACATCACCAGCATTATTTCCATACAATCTGATGGATTTGATTTTAGAGACATCCGGATCATTCAATTGAAAACCAACTAATGAACAAGGAGTATAGAAAGTAAAACTCGTTCTATTAGTAGATAGTGATGCGAATAGATAGGCATCAGGGTCAAAACTACCAGCTACTGCTTTTTGTTGAACAGGTATAGTTACATTATTTAAAAGTGCTGTAGCGGAGTTCTCATTGCCCTCGAAAGTAAGAGACACACCATTCTGATATGGATATAATGCATAAAATCTATTATCTCCATCCACTACATATCCGCTCAAAGTAGTCGAAGCACCGCTTGATCCTGCTTTAAAGATTTGATTATTCGTATTAACAGTAGTGTTAATCGTTGGTACGCCAACAACGCCAAAAACACCAACTTTGTCATTTGCCACCCAATTGATAGTCTTCTTGTTATCAACAATGACCAAAGTGGTTTTCGAATCAGGTGCAGTTTCTTCAACGCTCTCCGCAACGGAAAATGTCATAGGAACCAGATTAGGTTGCTGAACAGTATCTTTGTTATCAATGATATCCTTTGAGCAGGAAACAGTCACAAAAACAGCAAACGCTGCTGAAAAAAGTATGTTTGTCTTTTTCATAATAATTTCCTCCTTACCATTCATAATCATCCTGTTCCTTTAACTCGATAAAGCTGGCATTCATAGCCGGCGACGCAGCAAACCCGACCTGGGTCTGAACCGAAACCGTCTTAAGTACAGGGGTTACATATGCCCCCCCCAGTGAATTAGTGTGTTTGTACATAATAAAAAAACTTGTTTATTGATTGTTATTGTTTCAGTCAAGTCAGTCTTTCCTGTTCCAGTTTAGTAATCCTCAAAAAATTACTTATATCTGAAAGCCAGAACATTTTGACGCAAAGATAGTGTAAAAGTTAAATTTTTCTAAATCTAAGCTCCTCAGTGCGGCACTCTTTGGTCTTCACAATCACCGTGGTCTTGCCGTCGGACACGGTCACAGTCGGAGTGAAGCTTTCGTAACATTCAAGTCCACCTCCACAGATATAGGCCTCCAGTTTCCACTCACCGTTCAGGACGAAAGTCACAGATGTTTCCGCAGCTGGATTATTCACCCAGTCGCGTCCGTAAATGCTCCTTTCGACCCGCTTGCCCTTTTCGTCAAAGACTTCATCTGACACTCCGGCATAGATTGCCAGGTCAGGATTCGCCACGGCGATGGAAAGTCTATCTCCTTCAAGAGCATAAATCATAACCGACTGGCTTGCCTGCAAGATGACATTGTCCACCGTACCGGCCTCAAACACGGATGCGCCCACAAGCCCGCTCTGACTATCTTTCACAAGATGCACAGAATTATCCTTGCGCAACACCTCACAAGAAGATTTCAACAATTCCTTGTCGGCTTCAGATGAAGGTCCGGGCACGACCATATAGACATATCCACCGCCTGTACAATTCTCCCCGTGGTCAATGTATGCTTTCTCGAAACACCCGCTTGTCGGGGCGCAGGTCTCTTCGTGGAAAGAATGCTGGAGGGCTTTCTCAAATTTCACCTCCGCATCCGGGATATAGTAGAAATTGCCCAGACGGTCAGTCAGTTCGCATTCCCCGGAGAAAGAGGAACAAGTCCCCTCGGCACTCTCCAGGCTGTTCTGGAACAAGGTGGTGTGAGCAGGCCCCTTGGAATTGCATATACCTGAGCCCACGCATACTATACGGTTCCCGAAAGCAAACCAGGATTTGCGGGCACGCAGGGACGGATTGTATTTGTCGTGTTCGTGGAGAATGAAGGAATACGCTGCAGCCTCCTTGCCCAAAGTTACTCCACCGGCGAAATATTCATCAGAAAGCAGCATTTCCTCAAAACCGGAAAATTCGTCGGCATTGATTATATCCGCCTTCATTTCCTCAATAGGAATAGCTGCCGCAGTCGTTCCGGGGATATGTGTCCAGTCCCAACCTTCCTGGCGATAACCGCTGCCGAAACTGTCGGGATAGTCTGTCGGAAATCCGAGTATCTGCATACTGCCGTGAGCCAGGTAACGACCATACATATTTTCGCCCCTGTAATGTTCTGCAGCCCAGATATAACGGCTGTGTCCGGCAAAAGTCACCAGCCATTCGTCCTGACGGTAGGAAAGCGAGCAGTCGTAAGGATAAAAGTGTCCGCCCACAGGAGCCTTTTCAGCCACATAGCCTGCTTCATTGAATTTCTTCGTCCATTTGTCTGAAGCATTTCCCCTTATGCGCAGATATGCCTCGGCAAGTTCCTTGTCTATTTTCTGCGTCCCATCAGGAGAGCCGGCATCTGCAAGCAGGGAATACTGCCCCTGAAGAAGAGTCTGCTTGCCGTCGGGATGTCTTCCGGACATAGCCAGCGGGAAAGACTTGACATTGCTCCAGAAGCGCATTTCCAGCAAAGCCCGTTTTTGGATTTCGTGGCTTTCACGGGATATTGCGAACTGCGTCCCGGCAAGCATCCATATTGCAGGCACGGAACCCTTGAAACCGCCTGTTGCGTAAGCCGGATAACATTTGCGGTGATGGACCACAGTACCGTCACGCTTGAAACTCGGGTTCAGCCCCTCTGTATATTTGTACCCGTTGTCCACCCAGCGGGAAAGAGCCTTGAGGCCAGCAGCTTTTGCAGGAGTGTCTTCCATCATCACCACTGAAGCGAAACGGCCCATAAGCATAGTATTGAAGGCATCCACGTCCATTCCCAATGTCACCGGCGCGGTCCGTACCTCACCGAAACCAGAGAACCATTCCATAGCCTGCTGCACGGTGTTAAGGAGACCGGCTTCACGGAGAAGAGGCTTGACTATGACAGGAGCATTGTAGAAATTGCGCATACTGTAGCCCAGGTGGTGCAGGGTGCCCATACCGCTGCCTGCCTGGAATCCCTGGTCTATAAGATGTCTCGTGAGGTTCAGGTAAATCTCTCCTATCTCCTTTTTGATGGCGGGATTCTTCTCATCCTCCCAGCTCATAGCTATTGCCAGCATAGCATCGTTCAGGTCCTGAAGCAGCTGCCCGTTTTCCTTGAAGTCCTTCTTGGCATTCAGCCCGAGGTCGAGATAGGTCTCGGAATAACGCACAAACCAGACAGACTTGCCCCTAATTGTGCCGTCAGCATTGAAGGATATGTGCCAGGAGTCATAATAGTCCCTGATTCTGTCAATATCCCATTTCTTCGCGCCTTCCTCTACGAGAGTCTTGAAGCGGGATTCCAGAAGAGCGAAATCCTCCTTTTGCCCCGCAGCAAGTTCCGCCTCCACGGGTATGTCTGATGGATTCTCCCAATATTTGTTGAGAATGAGCCAGAAATTGGTCGTGGCCGCATTGATGTACGGAGCCTGCCAGTCAGCCGTATGGTGGCGCACATCCTGGAAAGAGGCCGGAATCACTCCGTCGAACCAGAAATGGGGCTTGCGGGACTTACCGTTGTATGTGACTATGAATGAGTCCATTCCCTCTTCCGGCTTGCCCTGCATATCCCTGTCGAAGCCCAGCCACGCTCCTCTCCACCCTGTAAATCCGAGAGAATAGTCGAACCAGCAACATTCCCTGCCGTCCTTGAGGAACGCGAAATGCAGGCTGCCGTCCGCAGGTTCAGGGGAATACACCCAGAACACGAATGAAGAAATTGCAGTGTCGTCAGGGTCGGGATTAACCGCAAGGAACTTGACCGGCACATCCATACGCCACGATGCCCCGGACTTCTTCGGGGTCCATTCCAAAGAGTGGTCACCGAGTTTTGAATGGGCATCGGATATGTTCAAAGAGGAAGATTTGCAGGAAATCGTTCCGGGCATCTTTTCGAATGAAATCACCCCGGTTTGCTCCCCGTAATCAACGCTGACAGTCTGTGCGTAGGATATTGCACAGACTGCCAGCATCATTGCAAATGCGGAAAGTCGCTTCATAACTGTCTATGTTATTCTACCGGCTTTTCCCCGTTCTGAATATGTCTCTTGCGTATGAGAGCTTCGAGCAGATAGTAGTCAGCATAGTTGAGAGGAACGTCGATATTGCCTCCGTGAGGGATGCTGCCCACCGAATGTTTGAGGATGAAGCCGCCGTTGGTGCCGATTTCAGCGCGGTACGGAGCCTTGGAAAGGGATTCTATCATCTTGTCGGCAGATTTGATGTAAAGCTCCTCGCGGGTGTACCACCAGAGTTCGTAAAGTGCTGATGCTATGATGGCTGCGGAAGAAGCGTCCCTCTGGTCCACATATTTCTCATATTCAGGATATACCTTTGCAAATTCCACTGCGTCGAAGTCCCAGAGAGGAACCATATCTTCAGGCATATTATCCTCATTCACAAGGAGATACTCAGCAACTTTCTTTGCGTGATCAAGATAGCGCTCATCGCCTGTGAAACGGTAGGCCACGGTGAATCCGTAGATGGACCAGGCCTGTCCCCTTGCCCAACGGCTTTCGTCTGCTATGCCCTGGGCTGTGCAGCGGCGGCGAACCTCACCTGTCTCGTCATCATAGTCCACAACGTGGTAGGTGCTCATATCCTCGCGATAGTGGTTTTCCATAGTCTTGTCGGCGTGGCTGATGGCAATGTTGCGGTAGGTCGGGTCACCGGTCATTTCACTCACTTTGAAAAGGAGTTCGAGGTTCATCATATTGTCGATGATGACAGGGCATTTCCAACCTCTCTGAGCCTGCCAGCAGTCTCCCACAACATTCCAGGACTGGATGATGCCGGCATTAGGACGGAAGCGGGTTGCGAGGGATTTCGCGGTATTCACAAGGACTGTGTCATAGCCCGGGATATTCTTGAGTCTGAGTCCGTTGCCATAGCTGTCATAAACCATGAAGCCCACATCGTGGTGCCACTTGAGGAACTGGATTTCGTGGAGGACTTCAGTGTGCTTCTGAGCGTGGACTGCATATTCCTCTTTGCCCGTGAGCTCATACATATACCAGAGAGTGCCGGCGAAGAAACCGCTCACCCAGTCGTCCACAGGGACGAATTCGATTTCGCCGTTTTTGAATGTGGAAGGGATGCGGATGGTGTCATTGGCCTCGGATGCCTCAATAAGGCTTGCAAGCTGTTTTTCGGCATTTCTGACGTTGTCTTGGATTATGTCGTTGCAAGTGCAGGAAAAAAGAACTGCGGCAAGACACGCAAGGGAAAGAATGTTTCTCTTCATATATTTAAGTTATTAGTTTCAATTGTACAAAGATAACCAAATTATAAATTTACGCAAAATTTCGAAAAAAAGAACTAACTTTGACGGAAATGCGCATAATTATGACACTGAAAAATTTTCTGCTTCCCCTGTCATCGCTCGCAACCATAGCTTGCAATTCAGCACAGGAACAGCATCCCAACATCATCTATGTTTTCCCGGACCAGTTCAGAAACCAGGCTATGGCTTTCTGGAATGAACCGGAATTCGCCCCTCACGCCGGCTGGCAGGCAGACCCGGTACGGACTCCCAACCTCGACAATTTCGCAAAGGAAAGCGTAGTCCTGTCCCGCGCAATGAGCAACTGTCCTCTCAGCAGCCCCTACAGAGGGATATTCCTGACCGGAATGTACCCGGAAAGGAGCGGAATCACACTCAACTGTATGGCCGAAAGGCCCGAGAGCAGCCTGAGGGAAGACGCAGTCTGCATAAGCGACGTACTGAGCGCCAACGGCTACAGTTGCGGTTACATAGGCAAGCTCCACGCGGATTTCCCGACTCCCAATGACCCTCAGCATCCGGGAGAATATGTAAGTTCCCGAAGACCGGAATGGGACGCCTACACTCCGCCTGAGCGAAGGCACGGATTCAGCCACTGGTACTCCTACGGCACCTTCGATGTGCACAAGGACCCTCACTATTGGGACACTGAAGGAAAGAGGCACGACCCTAAGGAATATTCTGTGAAACACGAGACCGACAAGGCCATAGAATTCCTGCGCAACACCTCCGGACAGAGGAAAGCGGATGCGCCTTTCTTCCTTGCCCTTGCCTACAACCCGCCACACAGCCCGTACGAAAGCTTGGACGACTGTATGGAGGAAGACTATAATATATATAAGGATATGTCACTGAGCGAGCTTTATGTACGCCCTAATGCCGACACAACTCTCTCCAAGGCGGGGGCTGCAAGGTATTACTTCGCCAACGTGACCGGAGTGGACAGAGAGTTCGGAAGATTGCTCAAGGAGTTGAAAGTTCTCGGCTTGGACAAAAACACAATTGTCATATTCACTTCGGATCACGGAGAAACCATGTGCAGCCAGGGAACAGAAGACCCTAAGAATTCCATTTATACGGAATCGTTCAACGTACCTTTCATCATACGCTATCCGGGCAGACTGAGGCCACACGTGGACGACACAATGCTCAGTTCTGTGGACATCTACCCTACCCTTCTCTCCCTTGCCGGCTTGGGCGACAAGATTCCTTCAAGTGCAGAAGGCAGGGACCTCTCTCCGGTACTTCTGGAAAACGGAGCCGACTGCGATGTGCCTCAGGCAGTGTTGTATATAAGGAATGTGAACGGCGAACTTGGGGCGGACGGACTGGTGCACGGGTTCTTCCCGGTCGCCAGGGGAATCAGGACCTCCACCCACACGCTGGAAATCACAATCAACAGGGACGGAAGCCTGAAAAGGGTGCTGATGTTCAACGACAAGGAAGACCCTTACCAGATGCACAACATTGACTATAAGGACAATCCGGAACTGTTCAGGAGTCTTTGCGACACGCTTGCGCTAAAGCTTGAGGAAGCAAATGACATATGGCACAGGGAAAACACTCTCGACAAGGCGCTTGAATCAGCCGGTTGTCCGGGCCATTAAGAGCATCCTACGACACCAAAGGGTTACCAGCCCCGGACATAATGAAAAAAAACAGGAGGAATCAACGGTGGTTCCTCCTGTTTTTTTGACTGTCTGCGAAAGAAAGTGCAAAAAGTCTGCCTTACTCAAGCGGGTCAACAGCAATTTCAGCACTGTAAAGACCGGCGGTCAGGCGAAGAAATTCGGCCTTCATTGAGGCTTTCAGTTCCGGAGCATCTATAGGTTCAGTCTGAGCCGGGTCGGAACTGAGGTCCCAGAGAGTATCATAGGGGTTATTGCCCAGTTCGTTGCCTGTGGAATTGAAATTGGAGCCATTGTAGGCCGGAATCAGGACGTAATTGCCCTCACGATAGGCGAGACGGCCCTGGGCTTCGATAATTTGGGTCGGACGGCCACCTTCCAGTTGCCTGCCCAGGAGGACATCCGGGTAGGACTCACTGTCAAGACCTTCCGGCGATTCGGCACCAAGCATAGTCGCAAAGGTTGCATAGAGGTCCATCTGGCAGTAATAAGCCCCGGAAACGGCAGGAGTGATATTGCCTTTCCAATAGACTATGAAAGGGATATGAGTTCCGGCATCGTAGAGGCTGTATTTGCCACCCCTCAGGCCATTGTCCGGGTCGTGGCCCATTGCAGTGGCAATTTCCAATGCTCCGTCATCATAGCCGTCCTGAAGCACTGCTCCATTGTCCGATGTGATAATGACTATGGTATTCTCCAACAGACCTTCCTGCCTGAGTTTGGCAATAACCTGACCCACACACCAGTCAGCCTCCACCACAGCGTCTCCCCTGCAGCCGAGGCCGCTCGAACCCACGAAGCGGGTTGCAGGCACTCTCGGAACGTGGGGCTCGTGAAGGCCGTAATAGAGGAAGAAAGGCTCGTCCTTATGCGACTCAATGAAGGAAGTGACTTTGGAAAGGAAATAATCTGCCATAGTGCGGTCGTTCCAACGCGCTGAATGGCCCCCTTTCATATACCCTATTCGGGGCACTCCGTCCACTATAGTACCCTGATGGCCGTGCAGCCAGGGCATAGTCATAAGTTCAGGGTTTGTCAGGGCTGAAGGCTCACCTTCAAAATTTTTCTCATAATCCACATAAATCGGATCTGACTCATCCAGGCCAAGCACCATTCCGTTCTCCACATAGACCGTAGGAACGCGGTCCACAGTGGCCGGGATGAGGTTCGTGTAGTCAAAACCCACGGTATTGCCTGAAGGGACAATAGGCTTGTTCCAGTCGAGCCTGCCGTAGCCCATACCAAGGTGCCATTTGCCTATTGCCGCTGTGGCATAACCCATCTCCTGCATCATTTTCGGCAAGGTCGGCAAAGAAGGGTCAATCAGCAGGGGCGCGTCACCGGCAAGGATTTTTGCATCCGGGTTTCTCCACGGGTACATTCCTGTAAAAAGGGCGAAACGGCTCGGGGTGGATGTGGCACTGGTTGCGTAGCAGTTCTGAAAGCGCAGGCCTCCGTCTGCCAGGGAGTCTATGTGAGGGGTACTTATGTGTTGGGAGCCATAGCAGCTCAGGTCTCCCAGACCCAAATCATCGGCCACAATCAGCAGAATGTTGGGTTTGGGCTGCGGTCCAGTGGTGCTGCAGGAAGTAGAGAGCAGTGCTGCGGGGGCTGCAAGCATTACTATGGGCAGCAAAGTGTCAGTCGGTTTTGGATTCATAATTTTAAGGAAAAAACCGCCCGGAGTTTGAAGTCCGGACGGGAAAATCATACAAATCAGTCTTTATTCCTCTGTAAACGGAGGGGCAAGGACATTGATAGTCATCTCGTGAATTTGCCGGGAAGTCGCAGCGACATTGGCATTGATTCCTACGAAGGTCACGGTGTAGGTGCCCGGCTCATCCCAGGTGTACTCGAAACTGTGGAGATAGTTTTGAAGATTCTTGATGACTGTTCCCTTGTCATTTACAACCTTGTTCAACGGAATCGGTCTGGAAATCACCCAGGCATCAATGGCATATTTCAACTGGTTTCCGGAAACGCCCTGCATAACAATCTGGGCATCAGTCTTGTTGAAATTCACGGTACCGTTTCCGCCATCCTTCAGATAAGGGTCTTCCACCTCCTCATTCATCATCACTGACACCAGGTCCATACTTCTGAGGTCAATCTCCGAACAATCCATTCCCTCGACATCCAGGTCCATAGTAAGCAGTCCATTGACAAGATACCATCTCTGAGTCTTGGTGAAATCCTTAGGGCACCAGTGAAAGGCTATTGAAAAATTATCCTTGGCGTCAAACACGTCATAGCTCTGGTAAGTCCATTTGTCGGATGCACCTTCCTTGTATTCAAGCTTGGTCCAGCCCTGCATTCCTCCATCAACCATTTTCTTTATGGTCTGACGGTCAGCAAGTCCGTCACTGCCGTCCAAACCGGTGAACTCCTTGGAGACATAGACCTCCAAAGCCCCTGCTTCTCCATATCTCGGCTTGTAATCAATGGAGAGTTCTGCTCCCTTCACAGCCTCCATAGGCACCTCGAATCTGTCCTTGAATTTGTATTGGGAGCCGCTTTCACCGCTGTAAAACAGGATATTGTCCACATTCCCGCTGAAATTGAAACGTACCGGAGTACCGGCAATATATGTGTTGCTCTTGTCAAGAGTAACCACATAGTCTGCCTCATACACAATGTCCTGCTGACAGGAAATGGCAAGAAACAGGGATGCAAAAATAAAAATGTATCTTTTCATATCATAGTCAATTAATTAGCCCACAAAGAGTTCTGAACAAGTTCCTTATTGGATCCGAGTTCAATGGAAGGAATAGGCAGAAGTTCGTGCCGTTTTTGGATGTTACCGCCCATATCGAGAGCCCTGGCTGCAAGAGCAGCACTCTGGGACCATCTGCTGTCAGCCGTCTGTTCGGAATAACTGTGCATTGCCTCCACGTAGATGCCCCAGCGTATGAGGTCGAAACGGCGTAAGCCTTCGAAACAGAGCTCGCGCCCCCTCTCATTGCGCACAAGTTCGCGGAAAGAAGCCTGGTCGTACTCACTGTAAGCCTTGGTCGAGATTCCGGCTCTGGTCCTGACCTTCAGCACGGCATCATAGGCCTCCTGAGTCGGACCGGAAAGTTCATTGCTTGCCTCGGCATACATCAGGAGCACGTCTGAATAGCGGAGTATAGGATAGTTGATGCAGTTGTACAGACGCTTTGCCGTCTTTTGGCCCTCATACTGCACTTCCCTTCTGAACTTACCGCAGTTGCGTATGGCCTGGGCAGTAGTAGGAGTCGTGGTAGTCGTCAAGTCCTTTTTGGTGGTCGCGTCCTTGCCATAGACATAAGGAGTCTTGTCAATTCCTGCCACACAAGTGCCCGAACCAGTAGTACCGTAAGGCGGCTGCTTGGCGTGACCGGCGTAATTGTATGGAGGCAGGTTCCAGTCCTGACGTTTGTCAGTGATGACATCCAGCTGGTTTTCAGAATCTGTTCTGTCGGTCTTCCAATACAGGTCCCAGAGCTTCAGGGAACCATTGTACTGTCCGTGGGCATAATTGCATTTGAATTTGGCGAATTCCGTGGATGTGCTGTTGCCGCTCTGGAGTCCGAGCAGGTCGCCTATACGTCCGTTTGACCAGAATTCGGCACTGGACTGGTCTCCATAGAACTCGACCTCCCACATGGACTCGTGATATTCTGTGTCATATTTGTTTTGGAACATATTTATGAACACCTGTGAGTAGTCCTGGTTCAGGTCGTGTTTGGTGCTGAGAATCACTTCATTGGCAAAGTCCCTCGCATTGGTGAGGAACTTGGTCTTGTCCCCTCCCTGCACACTCGCTCCGGCAAGGAAGAGATTCACTCTCGCAAGTATGCCCTGCATTGTGGTTTTGGTCACTCGGGAAGGCTGGACTGCGATATCCTCTTCGGCGAGTTCAAGACAGGCCTCCATTTCAGCCTCGGCCCAGGTGAGCACATCGAACTGCGGAGTGGCTTTGCAATACACCTCTTCCGGAGTTTTGACAGCAGAAGTCCTCAAAGGAACGTCACCGAAGGACTGAGCTATGAGGAAGTAATAATAGGCCCTGAGGAAACGGGCTTCATTGTAATATTTCCCGTCCGGGTCGAATTCTGAATGCTCCACGGCCTCCATAAATGAATTGGCATTGTTGACGCCCTGATACATAGCCGTCCAGATGTCATAGATAAACTGATTGCTTGCGTCGTGACGGCAATACTGGAGGTAATTCGTGCCTATTTCCCTGTTGAAATAGCAGAGGTCGTCTATGTTTGAATACATCAGGGAATAGTAGTTCCCGTAGAAACTCTCCTTGCTCATAGCCCCGTATATACCGGCAAGCCCGTACTTGACCTCGGCCTCGGTCTTGTAAAAAGTCTCTGAACAGATGACCTGAGGGGTGACATCGAAGAAACTGCAAGAAGACAGGATTGCCGAAAGTGATGTCCCTATCAATACTTTATATATATTTCTCATAATTTCATCGATTTAGAATGTGAATGAAAGTCCGCCGGTGATGCCGAATGCGCGAGGATAAGCCGACCAGTCAAAGCCCGGAGTCAGCACGGAATTGCGTGTGGAGACCTCAGGGTCAGGACCTGAATAATCCGTAACAGTAAACACATTGTCCGCCGACACATAGATTCTCAAGGTGTCGAAATGCATCTTGCGCAGAACCTTGCGCGGAAGAGTGTAACCGAGTGAGATGTTCCTGAGCCTGAGGAAGGAACCGTCCTCCACCACTCTTGAGGAATAGACCATCATACCGTTGGCTTTCACTCTCGGAATGTCGCTTTGAGGATTTTCAGGTGTCCATCTATCAGTGTAGGTCTTCCACTGGTTGGTGTTGGTTATGGTTCCGTTCTCGAAATAGAGCCTGTTTGCATTGAGTATATCGTTGCCATAGCTCCAAGAGAAGAATAAGTTGAGATCGAAGCCGTAGAAATTGAATGAGGTGCCGAAACCTCCCGTTGACAACGGCTGTCCGCAGCCTATGACCGTCTGGTCGTTTTCGTCAATGATGCCGTCTTCGTTGATGTCCCTGTACTTCGGATCTCCCGGACGTACGGCACTCCTGCCTACGGTGGTCATATATGGTATTCCGTCTTTGAGGATGGTGCCGGAATTGAATTCTTCAGGCTTGTAGGTTCCTTCATAAATGTAGCCGTACATCAGACCGGAAGGCTTGCCCACCTGAGTGATGTAGGCATACTGTCCGTTGAACTTCTGGTCCCAGGAAACCTTGCTCAAAAGCGA
Source organism: Rikenellaceae bacterium (assembly GCA_022777205.1). Taxonomy (GTDB): domain Bacteria; phylum Bacteroidota; class Bacteroidia; order Bacteroidales; family UBA932; genus Cryptobacteroides. The sequence goes on along the minus strand of JALFGP010000037.1, from coordinate 45,984 downwards.
ATACTGGTCGTTGGTGAGCGCGGTCACGGTGTTGCGGTTCATCGCAATATTGAAGTTTATATTCCAGACAAAGTTCTTGGTCTGTACCGGGGTGAGGTCGAGAGTAAATTCCACTCCCTGATTACGCATGGAACCTATGTTCATCATTGTGGTGGTGTAGCCGGAAGAAGACGGGATGGTGGCCTGCAGAAGCAGGTCGCGGGTATTCTTCAGATACCAGTCCGCAGTGAGCTTTATGCGGCTCTCAATGAAAGAAAGGTCCAAGCCCACATTCCATTGTTCGGTGGTCTCCCATTTGAGTTTGCTGTTGGCCATATTCGAAGGGAAATATCCGGAAACCGGCTGGCCGCCGAAGACATAGTCAAAGGAATCCTTGTTGCCTGGCAGTACGCTGATTTGCGAATAGAAATCGTAAGGAGTGGTGGTCCTGTTGTTTCCCGTCATACCCCAGGATGCACGCAACTTACCGTTGGACAGCCATTTCTGGTCCTTGAACCAATCCTCACGGTTGAAGTTCCAGGAAAGGCCGGCTGAAGGGAAATAGCCCCAGTGATTGCCGTCCGGAAATTTAGATGAACCGTCTGCACGGAAGGATGCGGTGAGATAGTATTTGTATCTGTAGTTGTAGTTGAGTCGGAAGAGTCCTGACATCATTGTCCAATTGTACTCCCAAGGGGTAACAGTCTGATAATCTCCTGTATGGAGTCCGTTCAGACCCAGGGATTCAGTGGTCATCTGGGTGGCGTAAGTGCCTTTGTAGTCGGACTTTTCGCCCTGCATGGTGAAACCTCCCATCAACTGGAGATGGTGGTTGCGCTTGATGTGCTTGGTCCAGGTGAGGGTGTTCTCGTTGAGCCAGGTAAGTTTTCTGTTCCAATAGATGCCTCCGTTCACTCCCTTACCGGATGGAGAACCCGGATAGCCGGTGTAGGTCTGGGTGCCGTTGAACTCCTCCCTTCGGCGGTTGTTCATGGTGTAACCTCCGGTAATCTTCAATTTAAGGTCATCGATAATCTCCCAGGTCAGTCCCAGATTGGCGTTGAGATAGTCCACTATGGTCTTGCGGTACTCGTTCTGGGCAGTCTTGACAGGGTTGAAACGGTAATCCGACGCACCTGTCACCTCAGAATCGACAAGGTCGTCATATAGGTCGTCGGTATTCCCGGAACGTATAGGCTTGACCGGCCTGTAACCCCAAACGGAATACATCAGCCAGCCGGTGGCGGAAGAGGCAGCCTGGGCATCTGTCGGGGTGACACCGTTTGTGAGTGACCTGGAATAGTTTGCAAGCAGGTCAACGGTCACTTTCTTTCCGATTTTCTGCTGGAAATTGATTTTGCCCTGGTAGCGCTGGAAATTGGACTGGATGATGATACCGTCCTGGTCTATAGCGGAGAAGCTGACATTGTAGCGGTTGCCGGCCTCCTTGCTTCCTCCCGAAAGGGAAATGGAATAGTTCTGGGTGAGGGCATTGCGATAGAGGCTGTTCTGCCAATCGTTGTATGGAATGTCTTTGTAGTCTTCCACGCTGTAGCTGGTGATTCCTGCCGCCGCATCTTCATCTGAAGGCTTGAGATAGGCGTTGGTGTTGCCGGAAATTTCATAGAGTTCAGTCTGCAGCTGCACGAATTCATATCCGTTCATCAATTCCACCTTGTTGGCAATCTGGTTCATAGTCCAGGATGCGGAGAAGTTCACCTTCGGCTTGCCTTCCACACCCTGCTTGGTGGTGATCACGACCACTCCGTTTGCTCCACGGGCACCGTAAATGGCTGTCGCAGAGGCATCTTTAAGTATGTCTATGGATTCGATGTCAGCCGAGTTGAGAGCTGTGGCCATAGAACTTTCCGTAGGGAAACCGTCGATGACATACAGAGGGGCGCTGCTCTGGGTGAGGGAGTTGTTGCCTCGGATGGTGATGTTGGCTTCTGTTCCGAGGGCACCGTCTGAGGTGGAAACTACCACTCCGGCTACCTTACCGGTGAGGGCCTGGTCGAAATTGGTTATAGGGGACTTCATAAGGTCTCCCATATCGACCTTGCTCACGGAACCTGTCAGGTCTCTTCTGGTCACGGAACCGTAACCCACGCTGACAACTTCCGCAGCTTCGATGGAAAGTTGTTCTTCCTTGAGTGTCACATTGATGACAGCCCTACCGTTCACCGCTTCCCTGATTTCGGCAAAACCGAGGCAGGAAAACAAAATGCTGCCTTTTGCGGGAACAGAAATGGAATAATTTCCGTCGATGTCAGTTACAGTACCATTGGATTGGCTTCCAACTTCCATAACTGTGACTGCAACGAGCGGAATGCCGGAGTCATCAACCACGCGGCCTGTGACCTTCACGTTCTGGGCATTCAAAACCGCAGTCGAGGTCAGCATAAGCAGGGCCGCCACTAATTTAGTCAATCCTTGCATTTCAAATAAGTATTAGTTCAGGTGTGTTATTGTTTGTTGATATTTCAGCAAAAGATATTAAAGAAAAGCCTATTTCTGCACGAGGGCGAACTCGACAGGCTGTCCGTGGATGCAGGTGACCTCAAGTCTGGTCTGTCCGTCTGAGCAACTTGCCTTCACAGCCGGATTGTCCTCCACAAGAGCATAATTACCGTTGAGAGAAACAGCTTTAGTAAGAGGCTGGCTCGGCTGGATGGTAGTGTAGCCCTTTTGGGTGATGCCCAGGTCCGGAGTACATACACTGACAACTACGCTCCCGTCATTCCTCTTTCTTTCCATCACTATGGTCTCGGCTTCGATTTCGGATGCCAGGGAGGTGGTGGACTTGTAACCGCAATAACTGATGTAGGCTGTGATACCCGTCACCTCGTCCCTCACCACGTGGGCGGAGTTGTCTGCCTGGAGCACCGTGTACGGCTGCTTCTTCGCATATTTTCCGCTTTCCTTGCCGCTCGGTTTGACGAGCATAAGGTACTCGTAGGAAGCCTCCTTTGGTGAAACGCCGTGGTCCAGATAGGCAGTGATGAAGTCGCCCTCGCCGGTCTTTTTCTTGGTGTCGGAAGGTGAGCTCTGATGCTTCTTCTCCACGGTCAGCCCGAAGCCGTCCTTTATTATATATATGTTGCCTTTTGTGTCGGTGAGGACAACCTTACCCTTTTCCGTGTATCTGTAATTATACGGGAAGGCATCGCTGAATTCGTCATTTATGTCCACTTCCTCATTCTTGTCCTCAAGTTTGAGTTGATAGAGGGTGGTTTCTGTCGGCCAGGTGGAGTTGTTGGTGATGCCTGTGCCTATGAAAACTATCCTGTTATCGAAGCAGAATACGCTCTTGGTAGCAGTCGCCCCGGCACAGAAGTTCTGCCTGTCACCTTCCGTGTATGTGAATGCAAGGCATCCGTTCTGGCCTTCAAGCGAGGAAACGCCCGGAAATCTGGACTTGTTCCTTTCCATAAGCGTCCCCTTGAGCGGGTTCTCGAGAAGGTCGAAAGGCAGGTGTATGGATGTCACTCCAGGATATCTGTTCCAGTCCCAGCCGGCCTGAGTGTAACCGCTCTTTTCGGCTCCGCAGTCGTCAATAAGCTGCACCGAGCCATAACTCAGATAGCGTCCGTAACGGTTGTCGGCCGCATATATTTCCGAACCCCAGACATCGGAATTGAAACCCTTGAGGGTAATCATCCAGCCGTTTCTGCGATGCACTCCGAAGGCACCGTAATTATAGACATTGAAACCTTCAGGCTGGATGTACTGCCCCACTCCCTCTTTCTTGAAAAGTGAAAGGTTAGCCTTATCCTTGCCTCCGAGGACTATGTAGGCTCCTGCAAGCTGAGGATCCACATTTTTGCCGCTGCCGGTCAAGTCTCCCAGACGGGCAAGTCGCGCGTAGGTCTCCACATCTGCATCAGGAATCCTGCCGTTGAAAGGGTGCCTTCCGCAGACTCCTATTCCCCAATCCCTGCCATTGGTATAGTCGTAAAGTGTGAGGAGGGCGAATTTGAGGTTCTGCCTTGCAGGAAGGTCTATGATGAAGTCTGTGCCTTCTGTGTAGAAAATGAAATCGCCCAGACTCGCCAAGGCACCGACCGTGTATCCGGGATAATGTCCGCCGTGGTGGAATGAGGTGCCGTCCACCTTGAGTCCGCCGAGAGTACCGTCAGTAAAGGCGAGCGAACCGGAAGTCCAACTGCCCAAAGCCTTCATATAGGCATACTTATCCTCGTCGGAAGGCTGAAGCATAGCGGAAATCACGCGGCAGTTGTGCAGGGTGTGCCAGGCGTCGAGAATACCGTCCCTGGTCTGTTCATAAGGCATCCTGACTTCCTGAAGACCGGACCAGTAAGTGAGTGCAGGGATATAGTCCTGAAGTTTCCCGGCCTCGGCGAGCGGCTTGCGGAGTATCCATATTCCCTTGTAAAGATCCCTCACCTGATAGCCGTAATGATGGTTCGTACCCTGACCGCTTCCGTAAGCGAAACCCTGGTCGAGAGCGTGGTCCATTGCATCTATAACCTTCTGAATGTTTGAGGTGTTGCCGGTGTAAAGATAGTCGAGCGCATACCAATATACTATTTCCTGGATGAACCTGATGCGCATTTCGCCTTTGGAGTGGTTGAATTCGTCATCGCTCAGAAGAGGTGCTCCGGTCACGGATCCGTCGGCCAGCCGCCTGATGCCGTATTTGTCAATATGAGCCTGTGCCCTGCCCATAAGCGTGCCGGCTGTATATTCCTTGCCCGGGTTTCCGGTCGCTGCCCATTGGTCCATTCTTTCCTCTACGGTCCTGAGCATCTGCTTCATATCCCCGGTGAGTGAAGGTTTTTCAGGTTCCTTGTACTGCTCCCATTCCCAGAGCCGGCACCACTGCCACATATCCCGCTCAAGATTCCAGTTATTCTCTGGAATCTGCATATCCGGGGTTATCTGGGCGTGGAGCTTGGTCTTGGAAAAACTTACCCTGTCGATGTAAACTGTGCCTGAAGGGGCTGCCGAAGAGACGGTCATCTTTGCCGCAGAGACATTTCTTTCCGCAGGCTTCTTGTCTCCATAATGGCCCTCCGCTGTGAGCATATCAATATACTTTATCCATATCGCACGCCAGCCCTTGTGGTTCATACCGAAATCGAAATGGCATATTTCATTGCCGAGCCAGTCGTAAAAAGTGAACCTGAGGGGCTCAGGCATCGATTCGGTGTTGTAAACCCACATCATCAGACCTGCTCCGTTCACCTTCATAGACGCTTCGATGTCAGCGAAATTGGAGAAGACCAGTTGGGCATCCGGAGACGACCATTCATAACGGATGGACTGCTTTCCGTCCTTGAATTTGTCCGTTGAGAGGGATATTGCTGAATTTCCGGAAGCCTTGACGAATGAAGGCATCTGACCTTCAAAGTCATATTGGGAATTTATTGCGGCGTGTGCAGACACGGCCATTGTCAGAGATATAAGAATCGCGTAAATTTTTCTCATGCGGTCAGACTTTATTGTTGGCATTAGTTGGCATTAGTGCGCATTAAGTGCAAATGTAACGATTTTAACGATAAAACTTAAGTCTTCGGAAGGTTTTTTTTAGAAAAATAAAAATGCAGGCAAAAGCTATGATTATTTGACAAATTACTTATCTTTGTCATCGATATGCCCGAAAGAAAAGTCATGCGGAGCGTATGGAATTGACACTATTCAATTGACCACATAATTATGAAACATCAAAGCAAAACGGCCATAGCGCCGCTCCTTGTTCTGACCTTTGTTCTGACCTTTGCCGGATGCAGCACATCGGCTCTCGAAGAACGCCTGAACAATCTCGAAGAAAAGATTTCGTCCCTTGAGGAATATGTAAGCGGCATAAACACCAACACCATTGCACTTTACAGCCTTATGAAACAGGGGATAAGGATTGTCGGTTTTGAACCTGTTGAGTACGGCTACAGCCTTTCCCTGAGCGACGGCACCATAGTCAAGGTCATCTACGGGCTCGAGGCTCCGGTATCCCTCCCTATCATAGGAATTGACGGGAACGGCAAATGGGTGGTTTCATTCGACAACGGGGAGAGTTTTCTTCCTATAGAGGGCGCCGCTATCGTGGATTCGGAAGACGGAAACACCCCTATGGTGAAAATCAGTGCAGACGGATTTTGGCTCATCAGCACTGACGGAGGACAGACCTGGAATACCATCACGGGTGCAGACGGCAGACCCCAGAGCGCAGTTGAGCCTCCGCAGACAAGTGGGGTCTATTCCATATTCCGGGAAGTGCATTACGACGCGGAAAAAGACGAGATGGTGTTCGGACTTGCTGACGGGAGCACGGTACGCGTTGTTGTGGTGGACAACTTCTCAATGGAAATTAAGGGATACAGTGCCGGAGAGGTCATTTGCCTTGCTGAAACCCGCAAGTATGAAGTTGCTCTGACCGGAGTGGCTGACGCAATGTTTCTGTTGCCGCAGGGATGGGCAGCAAGTTTGTCGGAGAGCGAATTGTCTGTAACCGGTCCTGAAAGCGGAACGGCTGGGGAATACAAGCTGGGGATAATGCTGGTGTCGGAAAACGGGCTACTCAAGAAAACAGAACTGACATACACGCTCAGGGCCGTGCATTTGTCTGCAAGCAACTGCAAGGTATTCAACGACTTTGTCGCGGGCAACGGAGAGAACGTCCTGCTGGACTTCTCATACGCAGGCTACAACCACGGGGAATCAGCCCCGCTGGAGACTGCTGCACTCGGCTACAAGACTTACGATGTAACAGACTACGGTGCAATTCCAAACGACGGAAAATCGGACAGAGCAGCCTTCCTCGCCTGCCTGAAAGATGCCCTTGGTGTGGATTATGAAGTGAACAGCAACAACATAATCACCTTCGCCCACAAGGAAAAGGCAAATGCAATAGTCTATTTCCCGGAAGGAGAATTCATACTCCACACCTCCGAAGACGATGTGGAAAGCGCAAGCGCGAGCAACAGCCAGAACATACAGATACGCTCGGGCAATTTCGTGCTCAAGGGGGCCGGAAGGGACAAGACCAAACTCATAATGCAGGACCCCAACCAGCCTTCCAGCGAATCGGTCCTCTACAGTTCCCCGGCTATGATAGAAATCAAGCACAATAGCACACTCTCCGCTCTGACCGACGTGACTGCAAATGCCGCAAAAGGGACGTTCTCCGTGCAGGTGGCTTCCACGACAGGACTTGCTGAAGGCCAATGGGTGTGTCTGACGACAGTCAATAACAACCCTTCATTTGTCGAGGAGGAGCTCAAGGGCGGCAATGTCTCGACAACCGAACTTGCAGGAATGACCAATCTTGTGAATACAGGAGTGCAAATCTATGACTATCATCAAATTAAGAGCATCAGCGGAAACATTGTCACCTTTGTAGAGCCTATAATGCACGAAGTGGATCTCAAGTACAAGGCACCTACCGGAACGAACTGCTACAACTGGAGAATTTCCAAGTATCCGCATTATGAAAACGTGGGAATCGAGGATCTCACATTCAAGGGAAATGCCAAAGACCATTTCGTGCATCACGGGAGCTGGGAGGATGACGGGGCATTCAAGCCCATAAATATGACCAGGCTCACAAATTCGTGGATGCGCAGGGTTGGCTACGAGAGCGTGAGCGAGGCCTGTTCAATAACCAACTGTTCCAACATTTCCGTCTATGACATAATTTTTTCTGGCACAAGAGGACACGCAGCCATAAGGTCACAGGTTTCATCCAGGGTATTCATAGGAGCCACCACAGACAGTTCATCCGGCTACCTTATAGATGACCCGTCCACCTATTGTGAAACTGCCGGACAGTACCACGCCGTGGGAGTTTCCAAACAGTCTATGGGTACAGTCCTCTGGAGAAATGTATGGGGAGACGACAGTTGCTTCGAGTCTCACGCGACCCAGCCGAGAGCCACACTGGTGGACTGCTGCAAGGGAGGCTTTATGCGTTTTCGCCAAGGTGGTGATGAAGCTCAGGTGCCGAACCATCTGGATGACCTTGTGCTGTGGAATTTCGAATCCACCACGACACAGAGCGGAACTTTCATCTGGTGGGACCACGCCAGCAAATGGTGGAAATTCCTTCCTCCAGTGATTGTGGGTATCCACGGCCAGCCTGTCACCTTCGACCAGTCCCAGATTAAGCTGGAGAGCAGCAATGGCACCCCTGTGGACCCGGAATCTCTGTATGAAGCCCAGCTCAGACTCCGTTTAGGCGCAGTGCCTGATTGGCTCAACTCGCTGAAATAACTCACTGAAACAACTCACAAACAATACATTATGAAAAAAATACTTAAACATTTAGCAATCCCGGCAGCATTGGCTTGTCTGCTGGCCTCCTGCTCCGACCTCTCTGACATAGAAAAACGGGTGGAGTCTCTTGAAAGCAGGGTTCAGGCACTTGAAACACAAATAGGAATACTGAACACAAATGTGGCTGCGGTACAGAAGCTTGCAGAAGGCGGAACAATCAGCAGCGTGGAGGAAAAGGACGGTGTCTATACCATCACTCTCAGCAACGGGAAAAAGATTGTCCTCAAGCAGGGCAGCACGGGAATAGCCAATGCCCCTGTGGTTTCCATCGACGCAGAAGGCTACTGGACTGTGGACTATGGCAATGGTCCTGAGCATATTCTCGTGAACGAGCAGAAGGTCAAGGCAGTCGGAAAGGACGGGCTCACTCCGATTTTCGGCGTGGATGATGAAGGCTATTGGACTGTAAGCTACGACGGCAAGACGTTCACACAAATAACGGACGAAAACGACAAACCTGTCAAAGCAATTCCTGACGGCAGCTCGGAAGACAAATGGTTCAATAGCGTAAGCGTTGATGGGGACAAGTTGGTTGTCGTTCTCAAGGATGGAAGCACGTACAAACTCCCTATAGTCAAGGACTTCAAATGTGCAATTCAGAATGCCGAATCCGAGATTGTCTTCAACTACGGCGAAACTAAGTCTTTCACAGTTGAAATGGTCGGAGTTGCCACAGCTATGGTGACCGCACCTGAAGGCTGGGCTGCTGTTCTGGATGAAACCACACTTTCCGTAACTGCTCCGGCCCAGACCAAAGCCGTGCTTGCCAACAGCAAGACTGACGTCTGCATACTCGCGATTTCCAACTCGGGCTTTTCAACCATTGCCAAAGTCAAGGTAAGCCTGGACGACACTCCTGTAGTTACCGGCCCGGCAGCTACCGTTACTTTCAAATCCTCCGAAGCATGCAATGTGGTATCTTTTGAGGTTAAACTTGCCAATGCAAGCGAATTCTACTATCTTTTCCAGAAGAGTGAAGAGACAGCACCTGATGCCGCTGCTATGACCACAAAAGGAGAGAAGTGGAATGTTTCAACCCAGGCAATAGGCCCTACCATCTTGAATTCAAACAATTGTGAACCGGAAACCAGATATACTCTTTACATTCTTCCAGTTGACGGAGATGTTCAGGGAGCCATTGCTTCTGCAAGCGGCACCACTCCGGCTGCAACCGGTCTGTATGCCAGGTATTGGAATGGAGAAGAACTGACAATCGGAGGAGTTACAGTCAGCAAAACAACACACCCGACTGCGTATTACATTTCAAACGCAATGAGCATCCAGTTCATCAGCAAACCTGGTGTATATTTCGTTGAACCTGACGCTACGGATGTGGAAATCAATTCCGGAATACAGAATGTCATTGTAGTTTCCAATGGATCCAGCAGGGCTTCTGTCAGACGCACTTCACAGCTTGTCATCAAAGCAACAGAGTTTGAGGATGCGTTCATTATGTCCAATATCAATTTCACCACCGGACTGACTACAGGAAATATGCTCGGAGTTAACGGCGACGAAGCTAAGACTTTCGTATTTGAGAACATTTACTTCGAGAATTGCGGATTCGAGGTGCCTAAGGATATGAACTTTATGTATTCAACGTACAATATCGGCAGCTTCGGTATGGTGGATTGCGACATAAAGCTCCACGCCACCACCTCCGAGAAGAACATTCTTTCCACCAACACCAACAATGACGTGACTTACGCGCTCTGTTTCAGGAACAACATAATTTATTGCACAGACGGGGACGTGACAGGTTATCAGGTATTCAAAAACGCCAATGCAACCGTTTCGAGTGTTGAATTATCCAGCAATACATTTGCAAGGGTCTATGTGAAAGCATCCTATGGACTTATCTCTGCAAAACACTGCGGAACCGCTGATGTCAAGAAAAATCTGTTTTATACTCCTGATTACGAAACACTGGTTGGAGCAGCATACACCGGCATTATCTACGCCACAGACACAAACAAATCAAGTGTAGGTGCAGAAACGGCAGCTGCAAACAGTGCCGGATTCACATTCACTTCGAACCTGGCCTATTATTCCACCACCTTACCATCGAAAAGAATGAAATGCAGCTATTACTCCAACGATGGCTCGGGCTGGCTCTACAACAAAACTGAAGACCCATTGGCAACAAAAGACTTCACCAACGGAGTATTCACCACTACAGAAACCTACGCTTCCTACGGAGCAAAGAGATAATCTGAGAGCAATTATCAGTCACAGGGGTGCGGTTATTTCCGCATCCCTTTTTTATTTACCGTCCTCGAATACAAGTCAGGAAAATTATTAAGCTTTGCGCGATTTAAAATGATATTTTATATATTTGCAAATAAATATAAAATGCAAATTTATATACCATGGTAGATAAGTTTATTCTCAAACAGATACTTCAGAACAGCAGAGAAGAAATCGAACAGTACAAAATCATCCACAGAGACATCCAGACTGACGGCTTCAACTGCTATATTTTTGTTGGTGTAAGAAGGGCTGGCAAGTCTTTCTTACTATACGAGAAGATTCAGCAGTTGCTCAGCGAAGGCCATACGTGGGACGAAATCCTCTACCTCAATTTTGAGGATGAACGTCTTGGCTCATTGGACATCAATGACATGGACTCCATTCTGGAATGTCACATGGAAATGGGAGGCGTAGCAAAGCCAGCTCTCTTCCTTGATGAAATCCAGAATATCGACGGATGGGAGAAGTTTGCTCGAAGAGTTTCAGACAGCAAGTACATGGTATGGATAACCGGTTCGAATGCTAAAATGCTCTCCAAAGAAATGATGTCAACCCTCGGTGGCCGATACATCCCTATCGAGATTTATCCGTTCTCTTTTGCTGAATACCTCCGCTGGGCTGGTATTCCATATGACGAAAAAAGTCTTCTGGGCACCAGTGCGCGCGTCAATCTCAAAAAAGCATACGAAGAATACGTCAAATGGGGTGGCCTTCCGGAAAGCCTCGGTCTTTCAGTAAAGAGGAACTACATCAGTTCAGTATATCAGAAGATCTACCTTGGCGACATCTGTACCAGGAACAAAATCAGCAATCCGAACCTTCTGCGTCTGCTCATAAAGAAGATTGCAGAAGGAGTCAAGCAACCTGTGTCCTACACTCGCCTTGCGCAGGTCCTCTCAAGTGTAGGCGGAAAAATAAGTGTCCCTACCACCAGCAGTTACATCTGCTATAGTGAAGATGCCTGGTTGCTACTCAGACTCCATAACATATCCTCGTCGTTCTCCGAAAAAGAAACCAACTGCAAATATTATTTTGTGGATAACGGCATACTTAGCATTCTTTTGGTTGATCCTGCAACAACTCTGATGGAAAACCTCGTTGCATTGCAACTGTTCCGCATATATGGTCACGATCAGGACAACGAGCGGGTGTATTTCTATAGCAGCAATGTAGAAGTCGACTTCTATGTTCCCGAAGACGAGCTTGCCATCCAAGTGTCATATTCAATTTCGAGGGATATCGACACTTGGGAAAGAGAAGTCGGTGCACTCCAAAAACTGCCTAAAGCCCTCGCCTGCAAGAGAAGGATTATACTCACCTATGATGAGCAGCAAATCATAGAGGACGAATACGGCAAGATCGAGGTTATTCCGTGCTGGAAATGGATGCTCGGCATTGAGTTATAGACTCCTCTCTATGTCCATCAGGAAATGCATCGATACCGATAAGAGATTGCTATTTGATTCTATAACTTTCTTGAAGATTTCAGGATAGTGCACCTTGACATATGCCGACCGATAGAGATCATATGCTTTTACATAAATATCGCATCTGTCCACTATTGGAGATGCCATTAATGATCTATGCTTTCCCCTTATAACTTTATAGGCATTCTCCCCTAATTCACTGCGAAGAGGCAATTTAAAAATCTGTCCAAGCTGACTTGTGTCGAGTAAGATCCCATGAGTGGGACTGAGAATTTCATCTATCTGTGGATGTCCGGTAAATACTCTGTTTCCTGTATCTCTATTCTCCAGATACTTCAGCAGATGACTATACTTTCTTTCAGAAGTGAAGGACAAGGCATCTGCCAGTTTTTCCACATTCGACGGATTGATTTCTCTGATTGCTTCAATGGTGATGGGAGCTAGACTCGAGGTCATTGCACCATATATGTCGATATCATTGATGAGATTCATTGTCTCCAGATCATCAGTAGGAATCTTTTCAAATTTATCCCATCCGATCAGTTCACCAAAGATTCTGATACGTCCGACATTCGGTTCATACTTAAATTCGAGTGCAAAATCGGAATTTCCCTCACAACAAGCCTTGATTTTCCTTGAATGAAAGTCTCCTGAAACATCCATTCTTGCGACTTCATATCGTAGAGAGTTAAGGAAACCATCAATGACTGCTGACTGATCCTTGTCAATTTTGAACACTATCTCTGATGATAACTTGAACGTACTGATTACATACGATTCTGTCTTGAGCTTCGGATGATCAATCGGGTTAAATGACGAGATTCCAAGGAGATAGCAGACCAATGACACATTATAACCTTGGCCCAGAGTGAGACGGATATTAATGTCGTGCTTCCTTAACTCATCCACCAGACGCCACATAGTAAGAAGCATCTCACCTCTTCCATATTCCTTGATAGCATCGGTTTCAGCAATAAGCCTGTGTTCTACGTCTTTAGGAATCTCTCCAAATTTGCGTTTAGCCAAGTCATAGACATGCTCTCTGAATTTCTTAAAATCTTTCATTCGTGATAACCTCCTTTGTTTAATTAATCTTTGTCTAGCAGTTTCGGTCCGCTGTCTGATTTGTTCTTTCATTGTTTTCTTTTCGGCAAAGATGACGGGGGCTTCAGCAAGAAAATGGCAGAGGTAAAATATTTTTAATATGCCACAATTTTGCAGAAGCATTTGCTAACTTTGTTGTCACTATGGCAAAGAACTATTTTAAATCTTACGTCTGGCTACTGGAATCACTCCAGAGCAGAGGGCCTTTAACCTTGAAGGAAATCAAGAAGTTATGGATAAATTGCAGCGTCAATGAAGACGGCAAGGAACTCGCTACACGCACGTTTGCTAATCACATAGCATCGATAGCTGACATCTTCGGAATCGACATAGTATGCGACCGCAGGGACAATACATATTATATTGAAAACGCAGAGGATATGAACGGGCGTGGTATCCGTAACTGGATGCTCAATGCACTGAGCCTTAATTCCCTGCTTGCAGAGGGTGCCAGTCTACATGACCGCATCTTCTTTGATGAAGTTCCTTCCAAGGATAAGTTTCTGTCTATCATTATTCAGGCGATTCGCGATGGTAAGAAGGTGGAAATACGCTACCAAAGTTACCGGAAGCCTGACGAAGACCACTTTGTATTTGAGCCATACTTCCTGAAAGAATTTAAGCGCAGATGGTATCTATATGGATACAAAGGAGATCCAGACGGATGCAGAATGCTTGCCCTTGACAGGATGATAACTGCGACAATAACTTCGGAGGACTTTACCTTGCCTAAGGAGTTCTCTGCTGATGGATATTTTGGGAATATCTACGGAGTCCGCGTATATTCAGATATGAAACCAGAGAAGGTTCTCCTCAAAGTATCCCCAATGCAGACAAAGTACTTCCGTTCACTCCCTTTGCACAGAAGCCAAGAGGAGGTCGAGACTCATGAAGATTATAGTATCTTCTCATATTTCCTTACCACTGACTACGATTTTAAACAGGATGTGTTGTCATATGGAAAAGAAGTCGAGGTTTTGGAACCGGCATCTCTTAGAAATACCCTCAGAGAGATTGTTGATCACCTGTCAGAAACATATAACACTAACCGATAGACTATGGAAAAACAATATAAACCATCCATTGATAAAGCCACTGCACTTGACTTTGCAATTAGGGACGGACAAAAGAAAGTTGGATATGGCTATGAGATCAGCGGCAAATCTCCGTACAACAATTATCTTAGCAATGATGATTGGAAACGATTTATTGATTCAATGTCACCACTCCATTTTGCGCAATATAACGATGCTGATGGAGGAGAACTCATTGAAAAGCAAGGTAGATGGGGCCTGAATCCGCCTAAGATGGCATCTTTTGGCTCATCCAGCAGACTAATATATGAGTGCTCCAAATCAGTCCCTGGTTTCTGTTTTGAGAAACAATTACCAACCAGAGTCGGCCACACAGCGAATCTTGATGGTTATCTTTCTAGTCCAACGGAAGATGTTTTTGTTGAAGCAAAGTGTAGAGAAATATACTCAACACATCTGAATCAGAAGATTTCACGTGTGTACAAGGATGTATACGAACACATAAAATCCGTAAACTCCGGATTCTCGTATGAAGAAACTCCAATTGAGAATGAGCCTGACTACATGGCTTGTTCATTTAGTATGAACGGGAAGTACATTTCTCATTTCGATGTAAAACAATTGATTTGTCATTTCTTGGGAATCTGTGCCAACATCCTTGAGAGCCATGCGAACTCCAATGTCAGATTTATTTATCTGATTTTTAATCCTAACTTTGATACAGATTTTTCAAATCAAAACATTCATGCGTTTCAGTCAAAGATTTTGGAAGAGTATAATGAAACATTGGCAGAAATTAGTTCCTTTGGAGACTTCAAGTGGCTATTTGATGCGGCTATGAACTACCAATCTGAGCATTTAGGTCTTCCAAAACCTCAATACAATTTCGAATTTGAACTACATGACCAGGTGTCATATAAAAAACAATGAATTATGAGTGAATTTAATGAGCACATCGAATCTATTCTAGATGAGACTTTCAAAGTCATTGATGTTATTTTTTCAAATAATCGAGAAGATATTAGCTTCCATCCATGCAAGGAATCACGTCTTGTGTTCCCGCGATACAGCCTTAAGCATAAAGATGATATGGAGCGCAAGGCTAAGACTAGGGTAAGTGAACAAGAACTTAGATTTGCATTTGTTGAGCAGTTCAATAAAATATGTGAGAAGGAGAACTGGCCATACTATTATTCTGTTGAGACTCCAACAGATAAGAGATATGTTTTTTCACAAGAAATTGAACCCCAAATAGCCGAGAAGAACAAAGGTGTCTCTGGAAAATTTGACTTGGTCGTTTATAATGACAAAGGTGAACGGATTTGCTGTATTGAATTTAAGGCTGGTATGTCTCCCGTAAAGGAGTTTGCAAAAGACTTTCTTAAACTGAATAAAGACGGATCTAATTATGATGCATATTTTGTTCATCTGTTAGGCGACAATGCGAACAACAGAACATTGATGCAAATAGCATCCAATAGGATTTGTATGAGAAACAAGGTAAAATATGTTTGTCATATTATTAACGGGGAGACATATTCAGAGGGTTCTGACAGATGGAAGTCCCTATTATAACTTAAGTATAATTGTGATTCTGAATCTAAACAATAAACATATCTTCGCATTCTCCGACACCCATGGCAGACATAGAGAACTGCAGGTGCCGGAGAACGTTGATATAGTGATTTGTGCCGGCGATGCAGTAGAAGACAATCTTGTGGGAGATGAGTATGACGATTTCATAGAATGGTTCTCTGCTCTACCATGCAAGTGGAAAATATTCGTACCAGGTAATCATGAGTTATCCTTTGAGTTAGGTCAGGCACATATAATTATCCGTAGAATGACAGCGAAAGGTATTACGGTTCTTGAGGACGCTATCGAGGATTGTGATGGTATGATTATAGCCTCTATTTCTGACAACTCTTCAGTATCAGATGAGGATATACCTGATGATATAGACATCGTTGTGACCCATAATCCACCTTTGGGGATTCTTGATGAAAATATGGGTTCGACCAACATACTAAACTTCATTATGAAGGCTAAGCCTAAGTACCATCTTTTCGGCCATATCCATTCCACTGTAGGAGAAACTATTCAGTTTGGAGACACAAAATGCATAAATATTAGCATTAAATCATTGGTCTGAATGAACACATCGATCTAGTCTGAGAGCAGTGCAATGATTGGAAGTCTGCGGCAGTATTGAACTGCATTAAACAGAAGGATGAGGACTTTGCTTACCTTCAGGGAAGCGAAGCTCAACGTATGTGGGAGATTGGAGAGTCACTTTACAATATCAATCAATCCAGATTGAAAAGATATGCTAAGAGAAGAGGATTAAGTTATAACAGTGCCGTATGATTGACAAGAAATGCGGTTACGGCCACATGCACTCTAAAAAAGATTTAGCCTTCGGTTTCCCCGGAGGCTTTTTCTTTCCGAAGGAACAAATAACAAGACTGTCTTACTTAAACAAAATAAGGCTTGAAAACAATACAATACGAGAAATGATTAAAAATGTAGTGAAATAGTTTTATGCATAATACCAATCTTCAATTCTTATGATATAATGTTTTATGGTTAGATATCTGCCTATGATGTTTACACAATGTTTGCAAATAAGAAATTAATTGCTACCTTTGCATCGTTAGTTCCCGCCAAGCCTCTTCACAATGCTCAAATAGGTGGGGCTTTTTATTTTATAACACTTATGGCTGCTTTTACAAAAGGATATTCTTCCCCTTTTGATCTCGTGCAACTTCTCAAATCACGAGGGCTGGTAATCAATGATGAACAGAGAGCAGAGGCGTACATTCAGAACATTGGTTATTATCGTCTGAGTGCTTACATGCTTCCATTCTTAACAATGCCAAAGACCAATCACATCTTTAAGCCAGGTGTGACTTTCGACAATGTACTGGATCTCTATCGTTTCGATAAAAAGCTCAGGGTTCTCCTCTTTAATGAGATTGAGAAGATCGAGATTGCTTTCCGAGAGGCTGTTGCCAATGTTACCGCAAGAATGAGCGGAGATATTTTCTGGATGACAGATTCAAGGCATTTCAGGAACCATGTATCGTATGTAAAGACGTTTTCGTTCATCGATGCTGAGTACAAGAAATCTACCGAAGATTTCATCAAGCATTTTAAGAACACCTATTCTGATCCTTATGCTCCTGCATGGATGATTTCAGAGATTATTCCTTTTGGTACTACAGTACAGTTATACAAGAATCTGGCAGACCAAAGAATCAGAAAGCAGATTGCAAGACAGTTCCACCTGCAGCCTCAAGCCTTGGAATCATGGGTGACGACATTGGCTCTAACACGAAATGCTTGTTGTCATCACGCGCGTGTATGGAACAAGGTTAACTTGATTATTCCTGCGGATGCGAAACAGATGTCACGTCCTTGGTTGACTATTCCTGTAGCAAAAGACAGAATTTACTTTAACATCTGTATGATTAAGTTCTTCTTGGATATCATTTCACCAAGCAATGATTTCAAGAACAAATTACACACTTTATTTAGCAAGTTTCCTCAGATTGATTTGAGGGCTATGGGATTCCCTACTGGCTGGGATACTGAACCTCTCTGGAAATAACCAATTGTTTGGAACATGTGCTATTGGTTAATAAATCAAGTTTCGCAAGTCATAATTATATGATTTAAAGTCCATTGGAAAGGCTTGCGAGACTTAAATTATCTTTACAGGTTCAGAAATAGTTAATGATAGTTGCTCCGGAAGAGTCCTCAAGCCGGTAATGGACTTTCACCCGAGCAAGCCGCCGCGCAGTTGATGCCATCAAGGGCGCTGGAGACTATCCCGCCTGCGTAACCGGCTCCTTCTCCGCAGGGGTAGAGGCCAGGAAGGTCTGGGTGGGACATTGTTTCGGGATCGCGGGGGATGCGGACGGGGCTGGAGGTGCGGGATTCCACTCCGAGCAGCAGGGCATCGTTGGTGTAATAGCCCCTCATCTTGTTGCCTACAGCCGGAAATGCGTATTTCAGACGCAGTCTTACATTTTCGGGCAGCAGTTCGTGCAGAGGGGCGGAAATCACTCCGGGATGGTAGGAACTTGTCGGAAGGTTGGCCGACTGTATGCCCCTGCAGAAATCCATCATTCTCTGTCCGGGAGCGGCCAGGGGATTGCGCGGTGAATGCTTCTGCACCCAATCGTAGAGGCGGCGTTCCACATCCATCTGGAAATGCATCACTGAAAGCGGACCATAGGACTCATAGCCCTGCACATCCTCCGGCTCCACGCTCACCACCACTCCCGAATTCGCCCACTTGGAATTTCTCATTGAATTGGACATACCGTTCAGCACGCACTCCCCTTCACCAGTCGCAGACGGCACAAGAATTCCACCGGGACACATACAGAACGAGAAGACTCCGCGTCCCTCAATCTGCTGCACGAAAGAATATTCAGCGGTGGGCATAAAAGGCTGATACTTACCGTGATATTGAATCCTGTTAATCAGCGACTGGGGATGTTCCACCCTCACTCCGAGAGCAAATCCCTTGGCCTCCAGAGCCCAGCCCCTGCGTGCGAAGAGTTCGTAGATGTCACGGGCGGAATGGCCTGTTGCAAGAATCACCTTCCCGGCCCTGTATTCGGCTCGGACAGCTTCATCACCGGAACCGTCCTCGACCTTGACAACATAAGAGCCGTCAGCGCAAGGCACTATGTCACAAACTCTTGAATTGAAATGATACTCCCCTCCGTGCTCTACTATGCACTTGCGTATGTTTTCCACAATCTGCGGGAGCCGGTCGCTGCCTATATGCGGGTGGGCATCGGTCAGAATGGACTCCGAAGCTCCGAAAAGGACCAGCTGGTGCAGGACTTCCCTTATGTCTCCCCTCTTTGTGGAACGGGTGTATAGCTTTCCGTCCGAGAATGTGCCGGCTCCTCCTTCCCCGAAGCAGTAATTGCTGTCCGGGTTCACAATTCCCTTGTCCGACAGACGGGCCACATCAACCTTCCTTGCGTGCACATCCTTTCCCCTTTCCAGAACCACAGGTTTCAAACCCAGAGCCAGGAGTTTCAGAGCAGCAAACATACCCGCAGGACCTGCCCCCACAACGATTACCGAAGGCGATGAATGGACATCCTTATATGGAGCAAGTCTGTATGAATCAAGGGTTTCGCCAATCTTGCAGACCTGGTAGCGCATTCTCCACAGCACATCCGTCCTGGCATCCACCGAACGACGCATCAGACGGCACTCCCCCACTGCCTTGGGTGCCACGCCAAGGGCCTTTGCGGCAGCAGCCTTGAGTTCCGCTTCCGGGATTTCACGTCCTATTTTGCAGGTAAGTTCTATTTCCTTCATAAGCAGTTATTTTGCAAAAGCTTCCATTCTGGACAGCGGAGCCACGTCCAGAGAGGTTCTTTCGCCGTTGAGATAGTGGTAATAGCCGGCAATGGCAATCATCGCGGCATTGTCTGTGGTGAACTTGAATTCAGGCAGATAGACCGTCCAGCCCCTTTTGCGGCCTTCTTCTGTGAGACGATTTCTCAGACCGCTGTTGGCCGAGACTCCTCCGCCGGCGGTAACTTGTGTTATGCCCGTCTGTTTCACCGCTTTAATGAGTTTGTCCATGAGGATGTCAATGAGAGTCTTCTGGAAAGATGCACAGATGTCCGCCTTGTTCTCTTCCATAAAACCGGGGTTCAAGGCCATCTGATCCCTCACAAAATAAAGCAAAGAAGTCTTGATGCCGCTGAAACTGTAGTCCAGGCCGGGGATATGGGGCTTGGAAAATTTGAAGCGGTCCGGATTGCCCTCTTTTGCCAGTCTGTCAATGACAGGACCTCCAGGATAGCCCAGACCCATCATCTTGGAACATTTGTCGAAGGCTTCTCCTACAGCATCGTCTATTGTACGGCCCAAAATTTCGTAATGCAAAGGGTCATCCACCCTGACTATCTGGGAGTTGCCACCTGAAACCAAGAGGCAAAGATATGGGAATGAAGGCATAGGCACATCCTTGTCCGGCTGCTTTACGAAATTGGCGAGAATATGCCCCTGAAGATGGTTCACTTCAATCAGAGGGACATTCAGAGATATGGCAAGAGTCTTGGCAAAAGAAGTGCCCACAAGCAGAGAGCCCAAAAGGCCGGGTCCTCTGGTGAAGGCTATGGCAGTGATGTCTTCCTTGGATATGCCTGCGCGATGGATTGCCTCACTCACCACAGGCACAATGTTCTGCTGATGCGCCCTGGAGGCCAATTCCGGTATTACGCCGCCGTAGGCTTTGTGGACATCCTGGCTGGCAATTACATTGGAGAGCAGCACACCGTCGCGGATTATGGCAGCGGAGGTGTCGTCGCAGGAAGATTCTATGCCGAGTATTATATCGCTCATTTGGTATCGGGTTTATATGTATTGCATCCACGGCTTATGCCTAAAGACCGCGAAAATCGCACAAAATTAGCAGAAAAAATGCAATACTTGGCTTTATCTCGGGGCAATTTTATAAATTTGTAAGATTTATGGAAATAAAAGAACGGCCGGCATCGGGGCATTGATGAAAAAGTTTCTGCACATATTGAAAATTCTGGTGGTGATCGCAGCAGCAATCATAGCCGCTGTATTCATAGCCATACAAGCCCCGGCGGTGCAGACTTTCATTGCAGAAAAAGCCGTGGCAAAACTCAAGGATGCCACCAACGCCGACATCACATTCAGCCATATCCATTTCAAGCCTTTCACGCAGCTGATAATCGACGATTTGGCCGTAATCGACACCGCTCCCATAGCCCCCGAGCCAGGAGACGTTCCAATAGACACTCTTTTCCGTGCCGGCAACATCAGCGTAAAATTCAGTCTTTCAAGTCTTTTGGGAGGCGAAGGCCTGCATTTCTCCCAGGCCCGCATACGCAACGCACAGATGAATCTCGTACTCGAAGGCGAACAGGTGAACCTCGGAAGGATGTTCGGACTTGAGGCAAAGGAAGACACCACAGCCGTGCCGGACAAGGAAATATTCTCCATCGGGGACGTGCGCATCGAGAATATGGGCTACAGTATGTACAACTATGGTCCTGAAAGGATAGTCCCTGAAGGCACCTACCGCAAAAACGGAGAACAGGTGGGCATAGATTGGACCGACCTCGAAGTCAAGGACATCAACCTCAAGGGCAAGAACCTGAAAATGAGGGGCAAGGTCATAGGAGGAAACCTGCTGGAAATGACTTTCAGGGAAAGGAGCGGATTCAACTGCCGTCACATCAGCGGTGATGCAAGGGCAGGCAACGGCAATGTCATCATACGCAATCTCAAGATCCGGGACGATTATTCCGACCTGTCACTCCCCTTCTATGCGATGCGATATGCAGGAGCCCCCGACTTCGCAGATTTTCTCAACCAGGTACATCTGGAAGGCAGGATAGAAAACAGTTTTCTGGATTTCAAGACCCTCACCTTCTTCGCTCCCACCCTCGAAAACACCGGATTGAGGGCCCGAGTGAGCGGTCAGGTGAGCGGCCCGGTGAGCAATATGCAGCTCAAAAACGTGAGGGTCAATATGGACGACGGCAGTTTTGCAGGCACGGTGAACGGCCGCATATCCAATATACCTGACATTTACGATATGCGCATCGATGCAAGGCTGAGCGCCTGTATGTTCAGCAGCCGGGGTGTGGACCGACTGGTAAATGCCTGGACTGAGGAACGCATAGACTTCCGCAAATTCGCTAAAGGTCAGCGATTTATGATGGACTGCAATGTCGAAGGAAGACTCAACCACCTCAGGGTAATGCCCCGCATCAGTTCCCTCAACGGCAATATGGAGGCAGATCTCAAGTTCAACCACCTCATAGACCCGGACAGACCAATCCGGCTCAAGGGACTCATACGCACAAAAGATCTTGATGCAGGCAAAATCGCCGGAATACAGGCAGTGGGACCGGTCACGATGGAAACCTCCGCATCACTTGTCATCCCCGTGGACGGCAAATCATCGATGAGCGCCCATATCGACTCTCTGAAAATCCGGAGATTGAACCTGCTGGGATATGATTATCAGGGTATTGCAGCAGCCGGAGACCTCACTTCTGACTATTTCGACGGCAAGGTAATCTGCAACGACCCCAATCTCAACTTCCTGTTTCAGGGACTTTTCACCCTGGTCAACGACAAGAGCAAATCAGTCAACAGAATCTGGAAATTCTATGCTAACATAGGCCACGCCGACCTCCACGCCCTCAAACTCGACAAGCGCCCGGTCTCCCGCCTCAGGCTCAGGACCGCCGCCAACTTCACCACCAGCGAGAACAGGGACGTAAACGGAAAGATAAGCATAGACGGAGTGACTCTGGAGAATTCTTTAGGAGTTCACAATATCGGCAATGTGGACATCACGGCAGACCTCAAGGACAATATCAGCAGGATGAAGTTCAAATCAGCCTTCCTCGACGGGTCATTCGCCGGAAGCGCGTCTCCGCTGGTTTTCCTGGACGACCTGATGAGTGTCACAGTGGACAGGGACCTTCCGGTGCTGGGCAATGGGTCCGGAAAGATATTTAGCGGCAACCGTTACGAAGTCAATTTCGATTTTTCCGATTCCCGGGACCTGCTGTCATTCCTTATACCGGGACTCTACATTGCGGACAAATCCTCGGTACGCCTGCGTCTGGATGCCAAGGGTCTGGCCACGGCACGTGTCAAATCGCCGAGAATAGCCTACAAGGACAAATTCATCAAGGATATGGACGCGAGTTTCTCCAACTCTGAAGGCAGTCTCAGCGGCAGTATTTTCGGAAATCTGGTCAACATAGGTCCCAAGATGTCCATTGACGAGGCCCGGCTCAGCCTCTACGCCGACGACGACAAATTCGGAATTGGCTTCAATTACGGCGAGTCAGTCGAGGACGGTAACGATGGAGAAATCCTCACCTTAGGCACTCTCGGACGTGACAAAGCCTCAGATTTGAGTCTTCAATTGAGAATTCTGCCTTCAGGTATGAGGATAAATTCAGCGGACTGGGATATCCATGAAGCGGAATTGTCCATAGCAGACGGACACATACGCATAGACGGATTCGGTTTCAGCAACGGAGACCAGGGCATCAGCATCAACGGCTGCATCGACAGTAACGGAGGGGACAGTTTGAGAGTGGATATGGAAAGGTTCGGAATAGACTTGCTCAATCCTCTGCTTCCGGACAATATGCAGTTGAGCGGAAGTGCAACCGGTTCAGCCCTGCTCGTTTCCCCTATAGCTTCGCCGGACCTGAATCTGGACATAGTTTGCGATTCCGCAGCCATAGGAGGGGTAAACCTGGGACTTCTGACTGCCAGATGCCATTTCGACAAGACCTTCAAGCGCTTTGAAGCGCAAATCAACAACCTGTACGAAGGGCAGTTGCGGCTCGATGGTCACGCTTTCTACACTCCTTCATCCCAAATGCTGGAAGCGGATGCAAGGTTCAACGGGTTCAACCTGGGCATCGCCAAGCCTTTTGTGGGGGAGATTTTCAATGAAATCGGAGGTGAACTGTCAGGAAGCCTCAGATATGACAGCACTCCGGGACGCTACAGAATAGCTTCCGAGAATCTCCGTCTGGACAACGGACTGCTCAGCCTGATCTTCACAAACGTACCTTACACGGTGAACGGTCCCCTGGAAATAGACACGGAGGGAGCTCATTTCAAAGGCATAAGCCTCAAGGACAGGGAAAACGGCACGGGCACACTCGACGGCAGCATACTCTTCGGTGGATTCACCCGTCCGGAATTGGACCTGAGGGCCACAGTCCACAATATGGAATGTCTCAATGTGACCCAAAAGGAAAGTCCATATTTTTACGGACACATCTATGGCAGCGGTTCAGCAAGCATACGCGGACCGTTCTCGGCACTCGTTCTGGACATAGACGCATCCACGGAAAAGACAGGTGACCTGCATATCCCGATTCCCAACACCAGCACTGCCGGCAACAACAACCTCCTCAGATTCAAGGGTATAGAAGTACCGGTGATAGTGGATCCATACGAGGAGATGATGAAGAAAATCAAGGACATAGAGTCCAGGACCGCCGATTTTGCAATCAACCTCAGGGTAAACGCCACCCCGGGAGTAACGGCCTATATAGAAATCGACAAGGCCAGCGGAAACGTTCTTTCGGCAAGGGGCAGCGGAATGGTGGAACTCAACAGCAGTGCCACGAGATTCGACATAAACGGAGACTATAACATAAGCAGCGGAAACTACAAATTCGTGGCCTTGGGCATTGCATCCCGCGACTTTGAAATCAAGGAAGGGAGCTCCATCAAGTTCAACGGAGACATTATGGACAGCAATCTCAACATAGACGCCGTTTACAAGACAAAGGCCTCCCTGTCCACCCTTATTGCGGACACAACATCCGTCAACACCCGAAGGAATGTGGAATGCGGCATCCAAATTACAGACAAACTCAGTAATCCGAGAATAGGTTTCTCCATAGATGTGCCGGACATAGACCCAACCGTAAAATCAAAAGTGGAAAGCGCCCTCAGCACTGAGGACAAGATCCAGAAACAGTTCCTTTCACTCATCATCTCCAACGCCTTCCTGCCGGACGAGCAGTCGGGAATATTCAACACCTCCACCATTCTTGCCTCCAACCTGTCAGAGGTGATGTCCGGGCAGTTGAACAACATACTCCAGAGGCTCAACATCCCTCTGGACCTCGGCCTGAACTATCAGCCCAACGACAGGGGCAACGATGTCTTCGACGTGGCGGTCTCCACCCAGCTTTTCAACAACAGGGTAATTGTGAACGGAAACATAGGCAATCGCCAATACAAGACCTCCGGGTCTAACACCGATATAGTGGGAGACATTGAAATAGAAATCAAGCTGGACAGGAAGGGGTCCTGGCGTCTGAATCTGTTCTCCCATTCAGCCGACCAGTACACCAATTATCTGGACAATTCCCAAAGGAACGGTCTGGGTATGGCCTACCAGGTGGAGTTCAACGGCATAAGCGACGAAGACCGCAAGGATTTACAGACAATCAGCATTGAAGAAGCACTGAAATGACAAATATGGACAACAAATTATATCTGGTGCCGGCACCGCTGGGAGATTACGAACCCGGAACGGTGATTCCCGCACCTGTGCTGGAGAGACTCAGGGAAATCCGGATTTTCGTGGTGGAGGAATTGCGGACTGCAAGACGGTATCTGTCTCAGGCCGGTCTGAAAGGGCACATAGCTGAGCTGGAATTCCACGAGTTGAATGAACATAGTGACCAGGCTTCAGTGGAGGCCCTTGCAGAACTTTTCGAAAGGGGCGATGTGGCTATGATATCGGAGGCTGGACTGCCTGCTGTGGCGGATCCCGGAGCGAAACTGGTGGCATTGTGCCATAGACATGGAATCAGGGTGGTACCTCTGGTGGGACCCTCGTCTATGATGCTGGCGCTGATGGGGTCCGGTCTGAACGGCCAGACCTTTGAATTTTGCGGCTATCTTCCGGCCAAGACCGTGGAGAGGCGTTCCAGGCTCAAGGATATTGAGAAAATTGTTGACGCTACGGGCAAGAGCCACATTTTCATCGAGACCCCCTACCGCAATGATTCCCTGCTGGAGGATTTTGTGAGCGTATGCCGGAGTGAGACACTGCTCTGCGTGGCTGCGGACATCACCACTGCTGACGAGTTCATACTGACGCTTAATGCAGGGCAATGGAGGTCAAAGCTCAAGGGAGGCTTCCGTATCGGGAAACGCCCATGCGTCTTTATAATGGGCAGGTGGTTCTGAATAGTTGGTTTTAACGGCATTGTCGGACACGCCGGCAATATAAACACATAGGAATTATGACAAGTTTGCTTGAACTTGAAGGAATGGAATTCCATTCCAACCACGGTTGCAGCGAAGAGGAAAGAAAGCAAGGCAACCATTTCGTCGTGGATTTTATGTCTGAACTGGACATAGCAAGGGCAGCGGCCTCGGATGATTTGAAAGACACCGTGGATGTGGCTGAAATCCACAAGATTGTGGCTCGGGAAATGCAGCAGCCGTCGAGGCTCATCGAGACCGTGGCCGCAAGAATAGTCAGGGCCATAGAGAAGAGATACCCGCGTCTGGAGCATTTTTCCATCAGAGTATCGAAACAGAATCCCCCAATCGAAGGCGGAAAGGCAGCCTGGTCCAGAATCACTGTGGACGGAGGCTGTGCCTGCTGATCAAATATGAATAGTCCTCTGAAAATTGCATTTCTAACGCTGGGATGCAAACTCAATTATGCGGAAACATCCACATACGAGCGCAAGTTGCTTGGCAGCGATGCAGGCAACTGTCTCGAAGTCGTACCCTGGTCCCAAGGTGCGGACCTGTACCTTGTGAACACCTGCTCGGTGACGGAACATTCGGACAAGAAATGCCGCAATATAATCAGGAAGCTGCACAGACAGTCTCCCGAGGCCGCAATCTTTGTGACCGGCTGTTATGCCGAACTCAAAAGGCCGGAGATTGAGGCTCTTGAAGGTGTGCAGAAAGTCTTCGGAGCAAAGGAGAAATCCCAGGTCGTGCCCCGGATGCTGGATCATATACTTAGTCTCAGTTCAAGCGCGACTGCGGACGGGAATCCTCAAGTTTGCTCAAGGACAGATTTCTTCGGAGCTTATTCCACCGGGGAACGCACCCGTTCCTTCCTCAAGGTCCAGGACGGATGCGACTTCAAATGTGCCTACTGCACAGTGCCTTATGCCCGGGGTGAAAGCCGCAACGAGCCCATTGAAGCCATCGTGCACAAGGCGGAGGAGATTGCCGCGACCGGGTGCAAGGAGATTGTGCTCACGGGAGTGAACACGGGAGATTTCGGGAAAAGCACCGGAGAGTCGTTCTTCGAGCTCATACGCAAGCTCAACGATGTCGAAGGTATTGAAAGATACCGCATTTCATCAATTGAACCCAACCTGCTCACCGAAGAAATGGTGCTGTGGCTTGCGGACGGGACCAAATTCCTGCCCCATTTCCATATCCCCCTGCAGAGCGGTTGTGATGAAATACTGGTCCAGATGGGACGCAGATATGACACGGCAGCCTTCGCATCAAAACTCGAACTCATACGCCGTGCCTTTGCTCCCCGCAAGGTATTTTTCGGAATAGACGTAATCGTGGGCTTTCCTGGAGAGACAGAGGAGCATTTCAGGCAGACCCTCGACTTTCTCGAAAATGTCGCAAGACCTGCATTCATACACGTATTCCCCTACTCCCGCAGGGCAGGCACTCCAGCGGCATTGCGCAAGGACCAGGTGCAGGACAGCATCAAGACGGAGAGGGTTGCAAGGCTTGAGAAACTCAGCGCGAGACTCCACAGGGAGTTCATAGAAAGTTGCTTGGGAGACAAGGCGAAAGTGCTGATTGAGAGCAAGTTGAAAGACGGAAGCCTGAGCGGATACACCGAAAACTACATTAAAGTGAGCTGCCGGGAAGGACAAATCGGCAATTGCACGGAAATTACACTGGACCGCAACAACACAGGTTTGGACAAGGACCTGACAGAACCGGAAGAATGACAAAGACAAGACTCACATTTATGGGCAGCGGCACTTCACAGGGAGTGCCGGTGATAGGCTGCAACTGCCCGGTATGCAAAAGCACAGACCCCAAGGACAAGAGATTCAGGTCAAGCGTGCTTGTGGAACACGAAGGGATGACCATACTGGTGGATGCCGGCCCTGATTTCCGGTCCCAGATGCTACGCGAAGGTATCACCCATCTGGATGCCATACTCCTCACCCACAATCACAAGGACCACACCGGAGGACTGGACGATGTGAGGGCCCTGAATTACACCGAGGGACGCGCCTGCGACATCTACTGCGAAAAGTACGTGGAGGACTCCCTGAGACAGGAATATGCCTACGCATTCTCCGAAAACAAATATCCCGGAGTTCCGGAGTGGCACATACACAACATAGAAAACCAGCCTTTCGAGGTGATTGTGGACGACAACGCCCCACGCCTGCAATGGGTAAGCAACGAAGGCTACAAGGAGATTCCCCTTCCCGGAGGTCCGCATCTTCGCAGCACCCGTATTATCCCCATAAGGGGCTTCCACGCGGCACTTCCGGTCTTGGGTTTCCGTTTCGGGGACATAGCCTACTGCACCGATATGAACTATATCCCGGAAGAGGAATTCAGCAAGCTCGAAGGCCTGGAGCATTTCATTATCAATACGGTAAAGAGGGGCACCCACAACTCGCACTGGGGACTTGAGCAGGCGCTGCAGGTATGCGAAAAGGTGGGCGCCAGACATTCCTGGCTCACCCACCTCAGCGACCGTCTGCCACGTTACGCAGACTTCGTGAAAGAACTTTCAGGCTCCTCCGTACTGCCCGCCTATGACGGACTGGTCATCGAAGCCTGAACTGCCTTTATTTCAACTTTTTGATTTTCTTGTCAGCCGGAGTGGCTTTGCGGAATGAGATTGCATATCCGCCTCCCTCGACTGCATCCTGAACAAACTTGCTCTTGCTGGTGCACCTGTACTGCCTGATGCTGTGTGCATAGGTATTGGTGAAGCAGTTGGACTCAGGAGTGTCGCTGTAAACCGTAGCCACATATTCCACACCCGGCTCAAGGAAGTCGAATACTATGCTGCTGCGGTGGTTCTTCTCTCCGGTCACATTGCCCACAAACCAGTCTCCTGTGCCCTTCGCCTTGCGTGCCACGGTGATGTATTCTCCCGGTTCAGCCTCGAGATAACGGCTCTCTTCCCAGTCGATAGCCACATCCTTTATGAACTGGAAAGCCTCAGGGAAGCGGTCATAGTTTTCAGGAAGGTCTGCTGCCATCTGCAGAGGTGAGGACATCACCACATAGATACCGAGTTGGTTGGCAAGTGTGCAGTTGGCGTGGGACTTGTTGTTCGGATTGACCTTTGAAATATCGGTTTCGAAAATGCCCGGGGTGTAGTCCATAGGACCTCCGATGAGACGGGTGAAAGGAAGCACACTCACGTGGAAAGGCTTGCTGCCTCCAAATGCCTGGTATTCAGTACCTCTTGCGGATTCATTACCGATGAGGTTAGGCCAGGTGCGGCAAAGACCGGTCGGACGCACAGCCTCGTGTGCATTGACCATAATCTTGTGCTTTGCGGCCTCAGTCACAGCGTAGAGATAGTGATTTATCATCCACTGGTTGTAATGGTTGTTGCCCTTAGGAATTATATTGCCCACATAGCCACTCTTGACTGCAGGGTAGCCGTGGTCGTTCATAAACTGATAGGCCTGCTCCATATGCCTCTCGTAATTGCGCACGGAAGCTGAGGTCTCGTGATGCATAATCATCTTGACGCCCTTCTCCGCAGCATATTTCTCGATTTCCTCCAAATCGAAGTCAGGATAAGGGGTCACGAAGTCGAAGACATAGTCCTTCATATGGCCGAACCAGTCTTCCCAGCCCACGTTCCAGCCTTCCACGAGCACTCCGTCGAACCCGTTTGCAGAAGCGTAATCTATGTATTTCTTCACATTAGCAGTAGTTGCTCCGTGGCGGCCGTGAGGTTTTACCTTTGTGAGGTCGTCCGTGTCGATATGGGTGCTGTTCAAATCCCAGGTGTAGGACCATTCGCAGCGGCCGGCTATCATCTCCCACCAGACTCCCATATATTTGCAAGGCTTGATCCAGGATGTGTCCTCAATCTTGCAAGGCTCATTGAGGTTGAGGGTGATGCGGGAAGCAAGTATGTCGCGCGCATCGTCGCTCACAATGACAGTTCTCCAAGGGGTGGTGCAAGGGCTCTGCATATATGCCAGGTCTCCGTTCGGATCCGGTGTAAGGTGAGCCTTGAACACCATATTCTTGTCATCCAGAAGCAGATGCATTGCAGGATAGTTCACAAGGGCAGCCTCGTGGAGATTGATGTAAATACCGTCGTCGGTCTTCATCTGGAGGGAGGTCTGCACACCGGTCTCGGAGAAAATTGTCTGGGAAAGGTTGTCGCTGATAGCACTTGAGAGCAGACCGCGGATTTCGCTCAGGCGTGAACGAGTGTAGTCATATTCCTGAGTGTCGTAATCTCCCGGAATCCACCAGGCCGTATGGTCTCCCGTCATTGCAAACTCCGTGAGTTCATCGGTGATTACGAAATAGGCCATAGACTTCTGGTCCGGGAACTCATAGCGCAAACCCATCCCGTCGTCGAAAACGCGGAAGCAGATTTTCATAAACCTGTTGCTGGAAGTCTGCCTCAAAGTCACAGTCATTTCGTTGCAGTGGTTGCGGATTTGGGACTCCTCTCCCCAAACAGGATTCCAGGTCTCGTCAATTTCCCTGGTCGCGGTGTCGGAGATTTCGAACCAGTCATACATTCCGCTACCCTGGAGTTTGAAGCCCAAATGGCTCTCCCCCACCACCGGCTTGCCCTTGTAGTCAAGAGAATAGACCGGAATATGACCGTCTTTGAGATTGAAACTGAGTTCCACGTTCCCGTCCGGGCTGGACACTTTTCTGAGATTGGCGTCTTGGGCCGACATCAGGCCGGCTGAAACGCAGAGAATAATGAGTAAAGTGAGAAACTTCTTCATATAATGTTATTAATTAGTAAGCTGATGAATAACACTCACAAATTTATACACATTAGTATTACCATTCAAGAGCAGGCGACTATAATACAAATAATTTTTGGACAAACTGCATTAAGAATCAGATGAATAGTAATTTAGCCGACCGCAAATAATACAAAAAAGCGGAAAGAATCATCTTCCCGCTTCAATGGATATTCAGCAAAAACTATTGCTGAGACTGTTTAACAATCTCATCGTATTTCTTGTAAAGAGCAAGATATTCGTCGCTCTGGCTGCTGAAACGATAGTAGATGTTCTTCAGATAAAGAGCCACGCTGTTCTTGATATCTACTGACTTGGTTATAGCATATGCCTTCTCAAACGGCTCGATTGCATCCTTGAGGTACTGCTCGAACTCCTTAACAAGAGCCTCGTACTTTTTGTCATCGTATTCATTTGAAGCTTTCTCAGAAAGCACCACAGCATCGTTGTAGTACATCACACCTGCACCGATGAATCCGTATTCATAATCCGGATTGATTTCAGCACACTTGTAGTAGGAAGCCTTTGCCTGAGCTTTCAGATTTGCCTTTTCGGTCGGATCCTCAGTCTTGTCAGCCAACTCGTTGTAGATATTTCCCTTCACATAGTAGAGGGAAGCATTGTTCGGCTCGTTCTGGATTGCCACGTCGAGCAGAGCGAAAAGCTTGTTCGGGTCCTCGTGGTTCTCGATATAGAAATTGATCAGGGAAATCAGAATGCTCTGACTCTGAGGGAACTGACTGAAACCTGCCTCAATCACAGACTTTGCCTTCTCATTGTCTCCGAGGTGCTTGTAAACATCGTGGAGTTTTGCGTAAACCTCACCGTCCTCATAGAAATAATTGTTCTCGGCACATTTCTCGAAAAATACACGAGCGCGGTCGAATTTTGCAACGGCTGCAAGGGAATCAGCAGTGTTGGTGGCATCCATCCAAGCTGTGAAACCTGCGTTGTAAAGGGCTGTAGTATCAACCACACACAGAGGTGCTGTTGCAGAAGCCTCAGCTGCCTTTTCAAACTTCACGCTGGAGCGGTCTAGCCTTCCGAGAGTGTATTCATTCAATCCTTCGGTAAGATACTTCTGTGCAATATCCTGGAGAGCAGCATCGATTTCCTTTTTCTTGGACTGTTTGACATCCACTTCACCGGCCTTTGCATAAGCCTTGAGTGCTAAAGAAAGTGCATCCTCGAACACAGGGGCTGTCACCTCAATCATCTGGAGCTGTCCGTTGGCACCGAAATAGAGATTCTTGTCAGCATATACCTGCTTGAGATATGGAACCCCGCTCAAAACGACGTCTTCCTGAGAGATAGGAGTCTGTCCTGCTGAAATAAGTTGGATTTCATTCAGGCTGGCTCCGAGCCACAACTGTCCTGCAGGGGCATTGTAAGCATCCATATAAGCCTTTCCGATTTTGATCCAGGTGGCAGGAGCTACAGCTTTTTTAGGATTTTCAGCTGCTGCTTCAGCCTTGGCAACGGCAGTCCTCAAAGCATCCGGTGATTTCTGCTGGGCAGAGACAATCACGGTGCAGCACAAGAGCGCTGCGGTAATGAACTTTTTCATAACAAATGGTTTTATAGTCTTTAATTATCTTGCTGATTATCATTTATCTGTCCATCCTGCTGTACATCAGCAACTTCCGGGGCTTCCTGCAAAGGCTGCTCCACCGGAGCCTCTGTCTCCTCTTCCTCATTTTTTGCAACCACAGAAACCGCAGCAATGGAATCTCCTTCCTTTATATTTATAAGGCGCACACCCTGGGTAGCACGTCCTGCAACCCTGATGTCGGAAACAGCCATCCTGATGGTAAGACCGGAACGGGTGATAATCATAAGGTCATCCTCATCGGTGACATTCTTGATGGCAATCAGATCTCCGGTCTTGTCGGTGATGCTGATGGTCTTGACACCCTTGCTGCCACGGTTGGTCTTGCGGTATTCCTCAAAATCGGAACGCTTACCATAACCGTTGGAGCTGACTACCAAGATGTTGTGGGAAGCAGCATCCTCTGCTGAAGGCTCATAGCTGAGCATACCCACCACTTCGTTATCCTCATCGTCCAGGTTGATGGCCTTCACTCCGGCTGCCGTACGGCCCATAGGACGCACATCGCCCTCATCGAACCTCACGCAGCGGCCCTGCTTTCCGGCAATGAAAATCTCGCTGCTGCCGCTGGTCAGTGCCACATCCAGCAATTCGTCTCCTTCCTTGATGGTGAGGGCAATCACTCCGTTGGCACGAGGTCTTGAATAAGCCTCAAGCGTGGTCTTCTTGATGATGCCGTTCTTAGTGCAAAGCACCACATAGTTGTTGTTCACATATTCCTCATCCTTGAGGTTGCGTACGTTCAAATAAGCCTTGATCCTGTCCTCGGCCGTGAGGTTGAGTATGTTCTGGATTGCCCTGCCCTTGGATGCACGGGACCCTTCCGGAATCTCATAAACCTTGAGCCAGAAACACTTGGCGCTTTCCGTAAAGAGCAGCAGAGTGCTGTGCATATTGGCCACATAGATATGCTCGATAAAGTCTTCATCCCTCTTGGATGCGCCCTTCATTCCCACTCCTCCGCGAGCCTGGGTCCTGTATTCGGTGAGCGCCGTCCTCTTGATATAGCCAAGGTGCGAAATGGTCACCACCACATCCTCGTCCGGATAGAAGTCCTCAGGATTGAATTCATCCGCAGACATCGTGATTTCGGTACGTCTTGCGTCGCCGTATTTCTCCTTCATGCTCAGGGTCTCATCCTTGATGATAGCCATCTGCATTTCGTGGCTGCCGAGAACGTCGATGCAGTATTTAATGAACTTCATCAGCTCGTCGTATTCTGCCTGGAGTTTCTCCCTTTCGAGTCCAGTAAGCTGTCTGAGCCTCATTTCCACAATTGCAGAGGCCTGAATGTCTGTGAACTCAAACCTCTCGATGAGCGTCGATTTGGCATCGTCCACATTTCTGGATGATCGGATAATCGCGATGATTTCGTCAATTATGTCCAAAGCCTTGAGCAAACCTTCCAGGATGTGGGCTCGGGCCTGTGCCTTCTTGAGGTCGAATTTGGTCCTGCGCACTATCACATCGTGGCGGAACTCCACAAAATGTCTGATTATCTCCTTGAGGCTGAGCGTGTAAGGACGCCCTCCCACCAGAGCCACATTGTTCACAGAGAAGCTGGACTGCAGCGGAGAATATTTGAAGAGATTGTTCAGAACCACGCTTGAATTGGCTCCCATCTTCAGACGTATAACTATTCTCACACCGTCCCTGCCGGTCTCGTCATTGACATATGAAATTCCATCAACCTTCTTTGTCTCAACAAGTTCCGCAATCTTCTCGATGAGTTCGCGTTTGTTGACCATATAAGGGATTTCGGTCACGACTATGGTTTCCCTGCCACTTTCGCTCACCTCAATTTCAGTCTTGGAACGGATGACTATTCTGCCCTGTCCGGTCTCGAATGCATCCCTGATGCCCTGACGGCCCATAATGATGCCTCCTGTCGGAAAATCCGGGCCTTTGATATAGTGCATCAGTTCATCCGTGGTGATGTCCGGATTGTCGATATAGGCACAGATTCCGTCGCAGCACTCGCTCAGGTTGTGCGGAGCCATATTGGTGGCCATACCGACTGCAATTCCGGAGGACCCGTTCAGCAGCACCAGAGGCAGCTTTGTCGGCATCACGGTCGGCTCCTGCAGAGAGTCGTCGAAGTTGTTCTGCATATCCACGGTGTCCTTATCAAGGTCACCCAGTATGTCCTCAGATATTTTTTCGAGCTTGGCCTCGGTGTAACGCATTGCAGCCACCGGGTCGCCGTCCATAGAACCGAAGTTACCCTGACCGAAAACCAGAGGATATCTCACGCTCCACCACTGGGCCAGACGCGCCATAGCATCATATACGCTGGAATCTCCGTGCGGGTGATATTTACCCAGAACCTCACCCACGATTCTGGCCGATTTTTTTGTCTGTCCTGAATAAGAGAGGCCCAAGCCGTCCATTCCGTAAAGCACACGCCTGTGCACAGGTTTGAAACCGTCTCTGACGTCCGGAAGGGCTCGGGACACGATGACCGACATCGAATAGTCGATGTACGCACTCCTCATTTCCTGGTCGATGTCAACCTGCTCGATCTTTCCGGTAAACTGTTCTTCGAAGTTTTCCATCAATTTATATTATTATGTTTCATCCAAAAGGGCCGCAAAACGCTCCGGGGAAGGCATATGCCAAAGGCCAGAACAGCATCGCGACATATCTTGCAAATATACGCACAAATACTTAATTTTGCAAAAGCAGTTTTCACAAAGACTGATTTACACCGACAGAAATATGATAAGACCGAATATATCCGATGATTTCCAGGCAATCGTCAACTACTCCAGAGAAGAAGCCATCCGCACCGGACACAGAAACATTATACCTGACCATCTCTACCTTGCGATGATACGCCACGGGGAGAATTATGCGGTGCTGCATCTGAAGTTCTGCGGGATAGACCTCAGGGATATGAAGGAGTTCATTGACTCGGGAGTTTTCCTCGACAAAGCCATACCTTATTCTGAAATCGAAAGCATAGGGCTGGATAGGAACAGTACCAACGTAATGAGCCTGGCTTATATGGACGCGAGTCTTGCAGGAAGCGGCAAAATGCTGCCTCAGCACCTTCTGCTGGCACTTTCTCGCACTCCGTCCCGTGGCACGGAATACCTCAGGGAACACGGTCTGGACCACAGGAAACTCCTCGTGGATTTCGTAAATCTCGGAGTGATGAGGGACAATGACGAGGGGCTGGGAAATGAAGAAAGGAAAGGTGAAGAATACCATCCTGCAGAGGAGGGGTATGAGAATCCTCAGACTGAGACGACCGAAGAAAAGGATGAGAGCGCCCTTTTCAAATATGGTCACGACCTCACCAAAGCTGCGGGACAGATGAAGCTGGACCCCGTGGTGGGACGTGACAGGGAAATAATGAGGGTCATCGAAATCCTCGGGAAGCGCAAGAAAAACAACGCCATACTTATAGGAGAACCGGGAGTGGGCAAGTCTGCAATCGTGGAGGGCATTGCCATCAACATTGCCACCGGGAACGTGCCGGATCCCCTGCTTAACAAGCGCATCGTCTCCATAGACATAGCTTCAATCGTGGCCGGAACACGCTACAGGGGCGATTTCGAGAAAAGAATGAAGGAGATTATCGAAGATGCTCGGAACAATCCGGACATCATACTCTTCATAGACGAGATTCACACGGTGGTCGGAGCCGGCGGGGCATCGGGCAGTCTGGATGCAGCCAACATACTCAAGCCGGCCCTTGCAAGGGGCGAGTTCCAGTGCATAGGCGCAACCACTCTTGACGAGTTCCGCAAGGTCATCGAAAAAGACGGCGCTCTGGAAAGACGCTTCCAGAAAGTCCTGGTGAATCCGACCTCCCCAGCTGAGACTGCCGAAATCCTGGACAGGATGCTCCCCTACTACGAAGATCACCACGGGGTGCATTACAGGAAGGAAGCCCTGACAGCCTGCGTCACTATGTCGGAGCGCTATCTCACCGACAGATGCCTGCCCGACAAGGCTCTGGACGTGATGGACGAAGCAGGCTCGATGGTACGCCTGCACAAGGCCTCCGGAATTGTCACAAGCGAGGATGTTGCCGCAGTGATTTCGGGTATGACAGGAATACCTGTGAGCAATATAGCCCAATCCGAAAGGGACAAGATACTGAAGATGTCCCAAAGGCTCCAGAACCGTATAATCGGACAGAAGGAGGCCGTAGAATGTGTGGTACGGGCAATTCAGAGGAATCGCGCCGGCATAAAGGACCCCCTCAGGCCCATAGGCACCTTTCTTTTCGTTGGTCCCACCGGGGTGGGCAAGACCGAGCTGGCCAAGAGCATAGCGGAATATCTGTTTGATTCACAAGACAATATGGTTCGCATAGATATGAGCGAGTACACGGAGAAGTTCAATGTATCCCGGTTGGTAGGTGCGCCTCCAGGATATGTAGGCTATGGAGAAGGCGGACAATTGAGCGAAAAGGTCAGGCGCAAGCCTTATTCCGTGGTGCTTCTCGACGAAATAGAAAAGGCCCATCCGGACGTCTTCAGCCTGCTTCTCCAGGTTATGGATGACGGAAGGCTCACCGACAGCGACGGCAGGACCGTGGATTTCCGCAACACCATACTGATAATGACGTCCAATGCCGGCACCCGCGAAGTGAACGAGTATGGCAGCGGACTGGGATTCAATGCCCCGGGGCGCAATGTGGATGCAAAACGCAGAACGGTGCTGGACAAGGCTCTCCGCAAGACTTTCCCGCCGGAATTCATCAACAGGATAGACGAAATCGTGTTCTTCAACAGTCTCTCCAAGGAAGATGTGAGCAAAATCGTGGACATTGAGTTGAACAAGTTGAAAACCAGGGTAAACGGATGGAATCTGAGTTTTACTCCGGCTCTCATGGCTGCTGCAGCTGACGAAGGATTCGACCCGGAATATGGAGCAAGACCTCTTCGCAGGGCAATCCAGAGGCTTGTGGAGGACCCTGTTTCATCCTACATCATCCGTCACCACAAAAAAGACAAGGCATTGAAATTGAAGGTGGATATGACAGATGAAGGACCTGTGGTCTCGGAAGTTGCGACGAAAGCATCTGCCGGAAAGAAGCAGGCGGCCAAAATATGAAAAATGTTATGAAAAGAATCAGCATTCTATTGGTGCTATGCACAGTTATGCTGTCCTGCAGCCAGGGAAATGCAAGGACAGTCATTGAAAACCAGACAAATGAAAAGCCCCAGGCACCTCAGGGCTATGCAGCCGATGCAACCTACCTCTATGCCGAAAAGGACGGGGAGGGGCTCTATCTTGACATTTACGAAAGCACCTCATCCACCCAGGGCCAGCCGACTCTCATTTATCTTTTCGGAGGCGGTTTCATACGTGGCACAAGGGATGCATCCCATCTGATGCCGTTTTTCAGCGCCCTGAACGACAGGGGCTACGATGTGGTTTCCATCGATTACAGGCTTGGGCTGAAAGGCAAAGGAAAGGTCGGCCTGGGCACAGTGGACAATCTGGACAGGGCCATACATATGGTTGTGGAGGACCTATTCGATGCAACGACATTCCTGATTGACAATAGGGAGGAATTGGGCATCGACACTGACAATCTGGTGCTCATAGGTTCTTCTGCAGGGGCCATTTCAGTTTTGCAGGCTGAATATGAGATAGCCAATCAGAGTTCATATACATCCGCGCTGCCTTCCGGCTTCAATTACAAGGGAATTGTGTCATTGGCTGGTGCTGTGCTCAGCCGCAACGGGGCGCTCAAATATGAGTCGGAACCCTGTCCAATGCTGCTTTTCCACGGCACTGCGGATGACGTGGTGGATTACAAGCAAATACGCTTTTTCAAGCTCGGCTGGTACGGTTCAAACATAATTGCGAAAGTCTGCGACAAAAATGCCTACAACTACAGCATTTACCGTTTCAAGGATGCGAGACACGAAATTGCGGACTCCGGGATGGAGAACATCAATATCATCGATGAGTTCATACGTGTGAACGTTATGCAGGGGCAGCGGCGCGTGGTGGATGCGCTTGTGGATGACCCTCGGATTGAAGTTTCCACGCTTACCCTTGACGAACTGTATAATTAAAGTTTCGCCACTGCGAAAGTGCTTTGGAAGATTACTATAGTCCCAGCTTCTTCGCCTCGTCCCAAATCTCATCCATCTGAGCAAGAGTCATATCCTTGAGGTCCCGGCCCTGCCTGATGGTATGTTCCTCAAGATAGGTGAACCTGCGGCGGAACTTTGCGCAAGTTTTCTCCAGAGCGGTATCCGGATTCAGTTTATAAAGCCTCCCGGCATTTACCAGAGCGAAAATCATATCCCCAAGTTCATCCTCTGCCCTATCCTTCGCAGCATTCCTCGCCTCGTCACTTTCCGCAGCATCGATGGCCCGGAGTTCTCTCTCGAGTTCGCCTTCCTCCTCCTTGACCTTCTCCCAGACATCCTCCTTCTGCTCCCAGTCAAAGCCCACACCGCGAGCCTTGTCCTGGATGCGGTAGGCCTTAATCATAGACGGAAGCGACTCCGGCACTCCGCTAAGCACCCTCTTGTTCCCGTCCTTCTCCTTGGTCTTGAGCATCTCCCAATTCTTCACCACATCCTCAGCCGAAGAAACCTCAGTGCTGGAGAAAACGTGCGGATGGCGATATATCAACTTATCACACAGATGGTTAATCACATCGGCAATATCAAACTCCCCCTTCTCATCCCCCATCTTGGCATAGAAAACCACGTGCAGGAGCAAATCTCCCAGTTCCTTGCAGATTTCGTGATGGTCATTCTTGAGAATGGCATCGCTGAGTTCATAAGTCTCCTCTATGGTCTGAGGACGCAGGCTCTCGTTGGTCTGCTTGCGGTCCCACGGGCATTTTACCCTGAGTTCGTCGAGTATGTCCAGAAGCCTTCCGAAAGCTTCCAGTTTCTGTTCTCTTGTATTCATATTTCCATCTATGATTATCAATCTATATAGCGACCGTTGCGTATCCAGTGAATATATCCGTATATGGCTGAGGTAGAGTAAATTGCATATAAAATTGCCATAGGTACCATTCCCTGCGACCAGCACAGCCAGGCCGAAACCACATCTGCAACCACCCAGAGCAGCCATTGCTGAGGATAGGACTTTGCGAGCCACCAGGTTGCAATTCCGCTGAGCACCGTAACCGCCGCATCCGCCACTGACATAGGGTCACCCATCAGGCGCAACAGGAAGAAAAGGGCAGTTGTACCGGCCAGCATCACCGCAGTCGAGACAAGCCAGACTTTCCATCCCGGACGGCGCAGATGCAAAGATTCAGTCCCCGAGTCCATCTGTCCGTCCGCTATCCGGGCATCCTTCCTCCACTGGTAGAGCCCCACCACTGCCATAACCACATAATAGGCATTCAATCCGGCAGAAGCATACAGCCCGCCCGCCACGAAAGAGACTATTGCAGCCGCAGAAGAAAGAAACTGCATCAGCCACATCCAGTTGCTCTGGCGGATTTCGAGCACCAGAAAAATCAGTCCGGTGACAAGCGTAAAGATCTCAAAGAAATTGGTATCCATTCACTTAGGGTTCCAACCACTATCAATTACTACAGAACAAGACCGGACCGGAATCCTGACGGACCCGAATCCGGCCTCATTTGTTTAGAAAATCCGATTATTCAGCCTTTCCGTTTGAGCCGAGAACCTCTACGATTTTGTGCATATAGAGCTTCTTCATCTCATCCCTTGCAGGTCCGAGGTACTTGCGTGGGTCGAACTCACCCG
Source organism: Rikenellaceae bacterium (assembly GCA_022777205.1). Lineage (GTDB taxonomy): Bacteria > Bacteroidota > Bacteroidia > Bacteroidales > UBA932 > Cryptobacteroides. The sequence goes on along the minus strand of JALFGP010000037.1, from coordinate 6,012 downwards.
GTTTCTCTGCGAATACCTTGCGGATTGCAGCTGTCATTGCAAGACGTGAGTCTGAGTCGATGTTGATCTTGCAGACAGCGCTCTTTGAAGCCTCGCGGAGCTGCTCCTCAGGAATACCCACTGCATCAGGAAGCTTGCCGCCGTACTGGTCGATAATCTTCACATACTCCTGCGGAACTGAAGAAGAACCGTGGAGAACGATTGGGAAGCCAGGAAGCTTTGCCTCAATCTCGTGGAGCACGTCGAATGCGAGAGGCGGCGGAACGAGAAGACCGGTCTTAGGGTCTCTTGTGCACTGCTCAGGCTTGAACTTGTAAGCTCCGTGTGAAGTTCCGATGGAGATTGCGAGAGAGTCGCAGCCTGTGCGGGTTGCGAAATCAATCACCTCCTCAGGCTTGGTGTAGTGAGACTCTTCAGCCGCAACCTCATCCTCAACACCTGCAAGCACTCCGAGCTCAGCCTCAACAGTCACGTCAAACTGGTGAGCATACTCGACAACCTTCTTGGTGAGGGCGATGTTCTCCTCATAAGGAAGAGCAGAACCGTCAATCATCACTGATGAGAAGCCCATATCCACGCAGCTCTTGCAAGTCTCGAAGCTGTCGCCGTGGTCGAGGTGAAGAACAATCTGCGGTTTCTCCCATCCGAGTTCCTTTGCATACTCCACTGCACCCTCTGCCATATAGCGGAGAAGAGTCTGGTTTGCATAATTGCGGGCACCCTTGGATACCTGAAGAATAACTGGGGACTTGGTCTCTGCCGCAGCCTGGATGATGGCCTGGAGCTGTTCCATATTGTTGAAGTTGAACGCAGGAATAGCATAGCCACCCTTGATAGCCTTGGCGAACATCTCTCTGGTGTTCACAAGACCGATTTCTTTGTAAGATACCATAACGATATAAAAATTATACTAAAACAATTCTGTCATTCAAGTTCTGCCGCAGGCGCAAAAGGACGCCTCACGGAAAAATAACAAGTTGTAAGACTTGCCGCACAAAAAATCACGCAAAAATAACTAATTTTGCGAAAACTAAAAAGACAGACAACAAAAACCATACAAAACAATGGAAAAAGACAATAGAAAAGTGGTCATTTTCTCGGCCCCTTCAGGTTCGGGCAAAAGCACAGTGGTGAATCACATTCTCAAACTTCATCCGGAGCTGGAATTCTCCATTTCCGCAGCCTCAAGAGCTCCGCGCGGAACCGAACAGAACGGGGTGGAATACTATTTTATGACTGCGGATGAATTCCGGAGCAGGATTGCCGCGGACGAATTTGTGGAATACGAAGAGGTCTATGCGGGCTCATACTACGGCACGCTCAAGAGCGAGGTGGAGAGAATCTGGAACAAGGGGAATGCGATTATTTTCGATGTGGACGTAAAAGGCGGAGTGAGCCTGAAGAAATATTTCGGGGACAGGGCGCTTTCCATATTCATTCAGGCTCCTTCGGTTCAGGTGCTCAGGCAGAGGCTCATCGGACGCGGGACCGATTCAGCGGAGGCTATCGAGAGAAGGGTGGCCAAAGCCGCTGAGGAAATGACCTATGCCGACAAATTTGACCGCATACTCATCAACGACGACCTGTCCAAGGCCTATGCCGATGCAGAGCAGATGGTCAGCGAGTTTTTAGGCTAGCCCCTCACACAACGTCATGCCCGGCCGGACCGGGCAACTCCCCTAATCGTCATGCCCGGCTTGACCGGGCATCTGAAAAAATGAAACAAACAGCAATATACTCCGGCTCCTTCAACCCCCTGCACCGGGGCCACCTGGAAATCCTCAAACACCTGGTCCGGGATTTCGACCAGGTCCTTTTGGTAGTATCCCCGCGCAACCCCCTGAAACCCACAGCTACCCCCTCCGATGCCCAAGCCCGCCTTCAAGCCGCCCGGGAAGCAGTATCAAGACACCCCGAACTCTACGGAAAAGTCCAGGTCTCCGATATAGAATTCCGCCTCGGGGAACCCAACTACACAATCCGCACTCTCGAAGCCCTGAAGACCCAGCACCCTGATTCCAGCCTGTGGCTGGCCATAGGCGGCGACCAGTTCTCCGACTTCCGCCGCTGGAAAGACTACGCCCGCATTCTTCTGGACCACGGCATCTGCGTCTTCCCCCGCCAGGGCTATGACCTTCCCTCCCTCGCCGCTGACCTTCAGTCCGAAAACCCTGCCTACCGCATCCGCCTGATGGAAATGCCCCTTGTGAACATCTCTTCCACGCAAATCCGCACAGCCCTCTCCCGAGGCGAGGACCCCGCCTCCCCGTTGTTGTTTGATATGTTGTTTTAGTTGTTGTTTTATATCATTTCTTTTTGCACATAACGAAAAATTGCCCTATCTTTGCCGCGGATTTGTACAAAAAGTAATTGATCTAATGAAGAAAATTTATTTTACTCCGCTCATCGCAGAGTTCGCGGCGGGCGTTGAGATTGGATTTTGCGGCTCCACCGTAAGTGCCTATGTTAATTTCTCCTCTAACTCCAAGTACGAAAGTTATCTCGAAGGAGAACAATGATTCAAATGTAGTGTAACCTATCAAAATGAAACAGCAATGAAAAAACATATATCAGCAGCATTTGCAGTTTTGGCATTGGCAGCCTGCTCCAAGATGGCTCCAGAAAACGAAACAGTGATTTCAGAACTTCCGGAGGGAGAAAATCAGCAAGAGACAGTAGAACCGAAAGGTGAAGGCATCGTATTCCAATTGCCCGAAACCAAAGTGATTCTCAACGGTGACACTTACCAATTCGAAGGCACTGAAGAGATTGTGGTAAAGGCACGCAGCAGTGCCGATGCAGTAACAGTTATGACTAACACAACGACTGAACCGAATATCTTTAAAGGAGTTTTCAAGACTTCACTCGGCAGAGAAAGCGAAACATTCGATTTTTATTTCAACTGTGCAAACAAGACCACAGCGGAAAAGGAATTAGTACAGAACGGGCAGCCTTGGCTTGAATGCACCGGAGTTACAGCAAAAAGAGTGGCTGACGATTCTGAGGCAAACTATATTATTGATGAATCCAAAAAAATAGAGTTGCGTGAATTACCAAACAGCATCACTCTCGCACTTGTCTCTACATATAACTGTACGGTTGATTTCCATTCCCTTTCGGCTAAAATTCCGGCAGCGACTCAAGACAAAACAATTGCAGGGATGAGTGTCACTGCAGGCAAGCCTTATTTCGTGAACATCAACACCGATACTGACGGTGAATTCAAGGGCGGTTTCTACCTCGCAGTCAACAAAACAGGAGAGACCGGCACGATGTACACAAGCTACGCCACCGCCAAACCTATCAGCAAGAACACTCCAATTCAGATTAAAACGGACTTCACTCCGTTGAGCGGAACTGTATCATTTGATGGATTCAAAACAACATATGATATTGCAAAAACAGATCTGGCAACAGCAAATAGCAAGAACTCTAACTTTATGACCAGCGGAACCATCACAGTAACACTGTCTGGCATATCATCAAAACTCGATTTTGTTGAATCTGTCACATTCTTTGACGGAGACACAGAGTTCACTCTGAAAGATAAGAGCAAGTCTGGAAACACTTACACTTTCAACGTTGGGGAATCATATACTCATAACGATTTTGGACCAAGGACACTGACAGCAAAAGTAAACTTCAAGAGTCCGGTATCCTCAAGCACCAATATAAATGGCGAAACAATTAGGCACATTACAGGATTGCCGTATAATGCATGTCCAACGAAAGACACTTGGGAGTATTCAAATATTGCTGATTGGAACATCGATAAAAACTTATATGGTGGAGGACTTATGTATGATTCCAACGGATACATTAAAAAATCATTCTATATTCCACAAGGCGTAATTAATGCATCTGTATCTCATTCAGGTTACGCTAGAAAAGGCTCTGCCACGAGTAAAACAACAACATTCATAATAAATGTTGGTTCCACTGAATTATGTAGAATAACTTCCAAGACGACAACATCTCCAGGAGAAAAAACAAATGTAAGTTATGATATACAGTTTACCAAAAATGAAAATTATATAAAATGTACGAGTACGCTGAAATACCTTAAATCTACATACGCGACAACTAACAATATTAAAATTCAATACAGGTAACATTCTCATTTTGAAATAATACTTGTGAACATTTACAGTCAGCGGCTCCAACCAAAAGTTGAAGCCGCTTTTCTATAATATAAACCAATCCACGTCACTCAAATTCCCCACCCGGGTAACCATCAAAGATTAAATTCAATAAACCGCCGAATAGCCCGCTGGCAGACAGGGCAGAAAATAGGAGCTGCATTGGTCTTCATCCTGCAGTCAGGGAAAGGACGGTAAACGCCTTTGGACTGGTACCCCGCCCCTTCAGGTAAGATATCCGCCCATTTGCTGATGAAATCCTTGAGTGTGGTCAGGTTCTGCTCCCACGGCTCAGCATCAGGATATTACTGGAATAAGTCTTCCAGGGTAATGACCTTCTGGAATTTCCCAGAATAATCATTGCGCTGAAGACCATATGTAGTGATTAATACCGAAATAACAGGTTTTGAGCCTCCCGTAATCTCAATCGTGCGACTAATACGGGTCTGAATCGTTGTCGAATACTCTTTGTCGACTGAGAATAAACCTTGTCTGAACTTCATTTCACACAGGCAGATTTTGCGATCGTCACGATCTATCACCAAATCAATCTGCATACCTTTTTCACTCTCGGTCCCGGGAACGATCCATGATGATTCGCGAGTGATGACGTCTCCAATCCCTAATGCATGCTTGATTTGACGGATATGTGCAAAGCACACATCTTCAAATGCATGACCAGCCCAGTTGGACGCGGCTGGAGAATTGAAGAAAGACTGCCAATAAGTAGAGGTATTCCGATTGTCCTTCACGTGCTTGAGATAGAAGAAACAGAATGGATCAGAAAGGCGATACTTTGTAATCCTTTCTCCAAAAGGTATGTATTGGGTTATGAATGTACTGTTTTCCAAGGCGGACAGCATCCTCGTCAGACCGCCTCCTGATGTAAATTTACCTTTTTCAGCAATATCTTCCCTAGTGTACCCAGATCGTTTGCCGGCCAGAATAGTAACTATCCGCTGCAATTCTTCCGGGTTGGTAAACTGAGATGAAAACAACTTATCATACTCGTCACGAAGAGGAGCCTGTTTGCCATACAGAATAGCGTCGAAGTTCTGCGGAACGCTAAGCCCTTTCCTGAAAAGATCCAGGTAATAAGGGATGCCGCCGAAAGCCATATAGGCCTGAACAATGTCATACTCATCCATTGCATACTCCCCTGCACGGAAGAACTCGCGACATTCGTGCAGTGTAAACGGCTCCACAAATATCGGCAAGGTCACCCTTCCATATAAACCACCTTTATTATTCAGCAACTTATCGAGCATCCAGGATGTTGCGCTACCGCATACCACCAGGCGGACATTCTTACGAGCAAGAACCCAGTCATTACAGAAATGCTCGAATGCAGACATGAAATTGGATCTGGGGGTGTCCATCCAAGGAAGTTCATCTATGAAGATGACCAGATTATTGCCGTCATCCTTTTTCTCCAACAAGCCTTGAAGCAGGTGAAAGGCAGCAAACCAGTCGGCAGGGAGGAGTTCTTCTGAATTCAGTCCGTAACTGCGCAGGGAATAATAGAATTCCTGAAGTTGTATTTTCAACAGATTGCGCTTAGGCTTATTGTTTTCATTCAGCGGAGACACTGCCGTATGCTTGAAGGCATATTTGTTATGGAAGAATTCATTGATCAGGAAGGTCTTACCAACCCTTCTGCGACCGTAGATTGTTATCAGTTGCGCCCTGTCTTTGTCCATGGCTTCTTGAAGAAGCTCGAATTCTCTTGTCCTTCCAATCATAATTGTCTTTATTTGGCCATAAAGGTATTAAAAAGTTTTGTTTCGGCCAAACATAATGACGCTATTTGGCCAAAACTTGTTTTTAAAATAAAAATATTTTTAATTTTGCAGTGAATTTGCACTCCAAGAAG
>JALFGP010000130.1 GCA_022777205.1 Rikenellaceae bacterium | reverse complement strand
TGGTCACTCTAATATACTGAGAATCAACGAAATAACCAAATATTTCGGGACTCTCAACCTAGCTTTTTTTCATTTAATATTTACTTGCGAAACTTAAATTTTTTCATATTCCTTAGGAAAGTAATTTCTATGATTGCCGTTATAATAAATCCGCGACTGGACTAAAATCAACATACTCGTTTTTGCAGCCGGAGAGCTAAGTTTAATGTTTAATGTTAAGAAATTATATGAAAAAACTTTTATCGGCAGTTTTTATTTTGGCAGTAATATGTTCCTGCGGAAGAAATGCAGACGGGAAGCAAAACATCATTAAGGTCAAGTCATTCAATATTAAGGTCATGTCATTCAATATTAGGTATGACAATCCGAACGATGGGGATAATATCTGGGACAATCGTAAGTCTGCCACAAAATCAATGATATATGACCTGCGTCCTGATGTGTTCGGTGTGCAGGAAGCACTTGTACATCAGATCAGGTATATTGAAGAAAATTGTCCCGAATATGCTTCAGTAGGTGTCGGGCGTGATGACGGAAAGGAAGCAGGAGAGTTTATGTCCATATTCTATGACAAGAAGAAGGTCAAACTTCATGACTGGGGTACAATATGGTTGTCCGAAACTCCGGACAAGCCTGGTCTTGGATGGGATGCCTGGTGTCCCCGGACTGCTACTTGGGCAATCATGGAACTTATAGCGACCGGACAAAAATTCTATTATGTAAATACTCATCTTGATCACGGAGGAGTTAATGCCCGAAAACAGTCTCTTGATCTTATAATAAGTCTGATTAAAGAGAAGAATACAGAAGATTCACCAGTCATACTTACTGGTGATTTCAATATCACCCCGGATAACTCCTTTACTCTTGAACATCTCAATTTATATATGTACAATGCTGCTGCAACTGCTCATAATGCTGATACTCTCCCTACATTCAATGGATTCGGAAAAAGTGAAGGAGTATGTATCGATTATATCTGGTGGAAAAACTTTAAATTCTGCGAGGAATATAGTGTCATCAGTAAGGAGTATGATGGCATCAAATACGTTTCAGATCATTGGCCTATAATAGCAGTACTTGAATTTTGACAAAGATGCGTATAATCCCGTTGAGCCTGCTGTTGATAATGTCATTATACACAGCTATCGCCCGTAATGTGAATCCCGCTCCGGTATGTGAACTTCTGGACAGAGTGGGAGGGAAAGGAACATCCGAAAGGATTGTCACTATGGTTGATGAAAAACTCTCGTCAGAAGGCAAGGATGTTTTCGTCATAGGGTCAAGAAAAGGACTGCCATTGGTCAAGGGCAGTTCCATCTCTGCCCTTACGGCAGGTATTGGCTGGTATCTCAATCATTATGTCAATGTGAACATATCCTGGAATAATCTGACAACAGATATGAAATCCCTTGCATTTCCCGTTCCGGAGCAAGAGGACAGACATGAATGTTCAGCTGATTACAGGTATTATCTCAACTACTGCACATTTTCCTATTCGATGGCTTTCTGGACTGAGGACAGGTGGTTGAAGGAAGTGGACTGGATGGCTCTCCATGGAATCAATATGCCTTTGATGTTGGTTGGTGCAGATGTGGTATGGAGGAATGTATGCCGTGAACTCGGATATTCGGACAAGGATATTTCTGATTATATTGCTGGACCTGGTTTTCAAGCATGGTGGCTGATGAATAATCTCGAAGGCTGGGGTGGTCCGAATCCTGACTGGTGGTATAAGAGACAGGAAAAATTGTGCAGGACTATTCTTGGAAGGATGAGGGAACTGGGCATGGAGCCAGTCCTCCCGGGATATTCGGGGATGGTGCCGAACAATGCCTCTGAAAAAATTGGACTTTCTGTCGCTGATCCGGGAAAATGGTGCGCTGGTTTTCAGCGTCCGGCTTTCCTATTACCCACAGATGAAAGATTCGTGCAGATATCCAGAATGTATTACAGACATCTTAAGGAGTTGATGGGTACCTCCCTTTATTATAGTATGGATCCTTTTCACGAGGGTGGAAGCACGAGAGGGGTAGATGTCGGCGCGGCTTATAAGGCTGTCCTGAAACAGATGAAGGAGGCTTCTCCCTATTCGAAATGGGTGATTCAAAGTTGGCAGAACAACCCCGGTAAAGCAGCAATGGAAGCTGTGCCGTATGGAGATTTTATAATCCTGGATCTTTTTTCTGACGGTATGCCGAAATGGCAGGATGGCTATATGGGACATGATTTTGTCTGGTGCATGCTTCATAATTTTGGTGGTCGCACAGGAATACACGGACGTTTTCGAGGTACTGTCGACGGCTATTTCGATGCTTTGGAAAAATATCCCGACACTTGCAGAGGAATCGGGGCTACTCCGGAAGGCATAGAGACCAATCCTATTCTTTACGATCTGCTGTATGAACTGCCTTGGATGAAGGACAGACCTCAAACCGATAAGTGGATAGATGATTTTGTCCGCGCAAGATACGGAAAAGCTTCCAGTAAAATGTCAGAGGCATGGATGCTGCTGGTCGATTCTGCCCTTGACTGCAGGACGGCTCAGCAAGGTACGAGTGAACCTGTGGTCTGTGCACGTCCTTCCCTTGATGTCAAGTCTGTGTCTTCGTGGAGTACCAGCGAAATCTATTATGACTGCAAAAAAGTGAGGAAGGCTGCGGCATTGATGAAGGAGGCCTGCAGTGAGTTGCAAGGAAATAGAAACTATGAATATGATCTGACCGATGTTGTGCGGCAGACAATGGCAGATTCTGCATATTTTATTTTGAAGGATATATCAGGAGCTTATCAGGGACGAAACATGGGTGAATTTAGAAAAGGATGTAAGAGTTTCGTTGATCTGATTCTTGAAATGGACCGTATGCTGGCACGAAACAGAGATTTTACTTTGGATAAGTGGACCCGGAGTGCAAGGTCCATCTGTGATGAGGTTGAGGGAACAGATGATAGAGACAGGGACTGGATGGAATGGAATGCCCGTACCCTTATCAGCGTATGGGGACCGAGGGAAGCTGCTGAGAAGGGCGGACTCAAAGACTATTCTAACAGGATGTGGGCAGGCCTTCTGAAGGACTTCTATTATCCGAGATGGGAAAGATTCTTTCAATCTCTTGAAGATGGAGATAAGGATGAGTGTTCAGTGGACTGGTTCAGGATAGATAGTCTTTGGAGTAGAAAGACCTCGGGACCTGTTGATTCCCTTACGGTTATGACATATAATCTCCGTTTTGGTGAACTTGCATCAATGAAGCAGATTGCAGACTATGTCTCGAAACATCACCCGGATATAGTTGCTCTTCAGGAATGTGACTGGAATACACACAGAGAGTCTGCTCCTCACCAGAATGACGTACAATTTATAAATGAACTTGCATTTCATACCGGTATGTTCGGTCTGTTTGGCAAGACTATCAACTTTTCCGGCGGGTACTATGGTATAGGTATCTTGAGCCGTTATCCTGTATTAGGATATGAAAGAATACTCCTTCCTAATAATCCTGGCAAGGAACAGAGAGCAATGCTTGTAGCCAGGATTGAACTGCCTTCAAAGAAGATCCTTACAGTTTGTTGCACTCACCTTGATGTCTCGTCAGCAGCTCTTCGTAGACATCAGCTTGAGTTCATCAGCCGGTATCTGAAGGGCTGTGGTCCGGTTGTACTTGCAGGAGATATGAATGCCACTCCGAAGGAACTTGAATACACGAGTCTGCAATGGATGGACGTTTCTGCCCCGTCTTATACCTGTCCTGCATCGATGCCGTCAAAGAAGATAGATTATATATATGTAAGTCCAAATGATTCTTTTGAACTGATTGATACCGAGACAATGACCGACCCGGGACTTTCAGATCATCTGCCGTTGAAATCTGAGATATTGCTGCTTCATGATTAGGAAAACGTTTTGCCGGATTGCCTATATAAATATATAATAAATTGCAGAATTTTATGTGTCACCGTATAATATTGATTTTTGCACTATCATACTTGATGGCATTGTCGTTATATGGACAGTCGAAGTCTTCGCCGGTCTATCTTTATGATGAAGCCTCTGTGGAGGAAAGGGTCAAGGATGTCCTGTCAAGATTGACACTACAGGAAAAAATTGATTTGATTCACGCTCAATCAAAGTTTTCATCCAAGGGAGTGCCACGTCTTGGGATTCCGGAGAATTGGCTTAGTGATGGTCCGTTCGGAGTCCGTCCGGAGAATCTTTGGGATAAGTGGGGAAGTGCAGGATGGACAAATGATGCGTGTACTGCCTTGCCACCGTTGACATGTCTTGCTGCCACGTGGAATCCCGAACTTGCCTATAATTACGGAAAAGTACTCGGCGAAGAGGCTCGTTACCGCAACAAGAATGTGATTCTCGGCCCTGGAGTCAATATGTTCAGGACGCCAGTCAATGGACGTAATTTTGAATATATGGGTGAGGATCCTTATCTGGCATCCAAGATGGTTGTGCCATATATCAGAGGCGTACAGGAAAGTAAGGTTGCTGCTTGTGTGAAACATTTTGCCTTGAACAATCAGGAAACCCATAGAAGCAAGATTAATGTGATTGTTGATGACAGGACGTTGTATGAAATATACCTTCCTGCTTTCAAGGCAGCTGTTCTCGAAGGTGGAGTCTGGAGCGTGATGGCCTCATATAACAGATATAAGGGACAATTCTGCTGTCACAATGAGTATCTTATAAACAATATTCTCAAGGGTGAATGGGGATTTGACGGGGTGGTCGTGTCCGACTGGGGAGGCACGAAAGATACAATGCAGGCCATCCGGAACGGTCTGGATCTGGAATTTGGGACTGGAACTGACGGAATGTTAATGGACTCCGATAATCCATACGATGCTTACTTTATGGCAAATCCATACAAAAATCTCATAGAGGATGGCGTTGTTGGTACTGAAGAACTTGATGATAAGGTTCGTAGGGTGCTGAGGATGATTTTCCGAACAAATATGGCAAAGGATCGTCCATTTGGATCATTTGTTTCGGAGGAACATTTCAAAACTTGTTATGATATTGCTAAAGAGGGTGTGGTTCTTCTGAAGAACGAGGGACTTCTTCCATTGAATGCGTCAGACTATAAAACAATTCTGGTAGTGGGCGACAATGCTTCTCGTACACTTTCAAATGCCGGTGGTTCCTCAATGTTAAAACCAGCGAAAGAGGTCCTCACTCTTGATGCGATCCGTAAATATGTAGGTGATAAGGCCGAGGTCAAGTATGCCAGGGGATATCAGGCATATATGCCGGGATACGAGCCTGATAATCTTGACCTGCTGCGTCAGGAGGCCGTTGAGGAAGCAAAGAATGCTGATGTAGTCATATATGTCGGAGGACTGAACAGATGGTCTTATCAGGATTGCGAAGGCAGAGACAGGCTCGGATATGAGCTTCCGTTCCAGCAGGATGCCTTGATTGCAGGCCTGCTGGAAGCGAATCCAAATACCGTCTTAATGCTTCATGGAGGCACATCTTTCTCGATGCCCTGGAGGGACAAGGCAAAATCCATCGTATACGCGATGTATGGCGGCAGTGAAAACGGAAGCGTACTCTCAGATGTTCTGTTCGGAGAAATCAACCCTTCAGGAAGACTGCCTTTTACTATGGCGGAATACCTGGACGATTATCCATCGCATGCACTCGGAATATATGACCCTGACAACAAGGAAGATGTTGTATATGAGGAGGGACTTTATATCGGATATCGCTGGATGAATGAAAAAGACATCAAGCCCATGTATCCGTTTGGTTTCGGTCTTACATATACCGGGTTCGAATGGGGAGAGCCTTCGATATCATCAAACAGACTGAAGAGTGTTCAGGAAGTTGTCCTCCCTGATTCTGACTCAGAAGCTAAAGCACGCGACAGCAAGAAGATAAAGATACGTATTCCTGTCACCAATATAGGAGAAATGAGAGGTGCTGAAGTGGTTCAACTGTATGTCAGAGATGTTGAAGCCTATCTCCCGCGTCCGGAAAAGGAACTTAAGCGATTCTGCAAGTTATGGCTTGAACCGGGTGAGACAGGAATAGCAGAATTTGAATTGCAAGAAGACGACTTACGTTTCTTTGATCCCCAAAAGCATGCGTGGGTTTCAGAGAAAGGTGAATTTGAAATAATGCTGGGAAGTTCGTCTGAAGATATCCGGGAAACACTGAAATTAATACTTGTTTGAGTAGTCAGTAATGAAATTTGATAAGATGAAATCAATAGAAGAATTATTGCCGCTTTATTGTGACGGGCAGTTGTCTGAAGAGGATAATCTACTTGTTGAGAAATGGTTGGAGGAAGATTCGGAGCATGTAAAGATATTACAGAAGATGCTCGAATTATCCCTTGATATGGATGCTCTTGACTTCATGTCTTCCGTTGATTTGGAGAAGGCTTTTAAGAGGGTCAGTAGCAAAATAAAAAGAAAAGGCAGAAAGTCCATTTGGACATGGGTGCGCAATGTAGCGGCAGTTATGTTCATACCTCTTGCCGGGAGCCTGATATATATGATTGCGGATAAGTATACTCACGTTATAGATGGAGTTGATGCCGATGTCTGCATGATAGAGTTCCGTGCCAATCCGGGTATGACGGGAAAGGTGCTCCTCCCGGATGGATCAAATGTTATACTGAACTCCGGATCGGTGCTCAGATATCCTTCAAAGTTTGCTTCAAATGAAGACAGGGTTGTCGAGTTTGAAGGGGAGGCATATTTCGATGTTGCAAAAGATCCGGAAAGAATCTTCATTGTGAATACTTCTTCCTGTGGCAGAATCGAAGTCTACGGTACAAAGTTCAATATAGATGCATATCCTGGTAGAAACAGCATCGCAACGCTTGTTGAGGGGAGCATCAGCTTCTGTTACGACGACAGGAATGGTAATGAAGAAAAGATCATTATGACTCCTAATCACAAACTTGAGTACAATCATGACAGTGGTATTATATCAATGATGGAAACGTCCTGCCAGGCCGAAATAGCATGGAAGGATAATAAGATTCTTCTAAACAGGACCTCCATGACTGATATCCTCGATATTTTGAGCAAGAGATATGACGTTGATTTTGTGGTAAGGGATACCTCTATCAGTAATATGACATTTTCGGGAGGTATGATCACAATGAACCGTCTGGAGCAGCTCCTGACATCATTCAGCATATCCTCATCGATCAAGTGGAGATATCTCCATTCAGATAACATTAACCAGAAACAGCAGATTGAATTATACTAATTATCATAACTCATTGACATGAAAAAAATAACCCTGATTTTTCTCGCCATTTTTGTCTTTGTGGCGTGCTCACCGGAGGATAAACTGTCCGGAAACGGTGGCGATGATGCTCCAACAGTCCTTACTGAAATGCCTTTTACAAAAGGGGTGAATATTTCGGACTGGTTCCTTCAGACTAACGAAAGCTACCTTACTAAGGAGAAGTACACGGAGAAGGACTTCAAAGATATCGTTAGCCTTGGCTTTGAGGCAATCCGTCTTCCTATCGGATTCCATCATTTTACAGGTCCGGCTCCGGCGTACGACCTTTCGGACAACTTCTTTGATGTATTGGATTATGCAGTTGACCTCGCAGAGAAATGCGGCCTTTACATCATTCTTGACAATCATACATATTTCGGTGCTGACGTCTTCCCGCCAGCGTATGGTGAAGCTCAGCTCATCAGAGTATGGGAGCAGGTGGCTTCACATTACAAGAACCGCTCTGACCTTGTCATCTACGAGGTTATGAATGAACCGGGTGGTTCATATATGAAAGAGCACTGGTACGGAATGCAGACACGTTTCCTTGAGACAATCCGTTCAATTGACAAGAAGCACACCGTGATTGTCAAAGGTATAGGTGACAGCAGAGCCGAGCTTCAGAATATCCCTGTATATGAAGACAAGAACCTGATCTACTCATTCCACTTCTACACTTCTCACCTCTTCACTCACCAGAAGCCGTCATGGGATAAGTCGTCTCCAACACATTCCCTTACGTCTCCTGTACCATTCCCGTATGATGCAGCACGTATGCCTGAGAAGCCAGCATCTTTTGCAGGGACTGACTTTGAAGAATATTACGATAACTACGGGACTAAGTACGGTACTGCGGCATACCTTAAGGAATGCATTGACGTTGCCGGCAACTTCGGCTTCGAAAGGAGAGTACCGGTATTCTGCGGTGAGTTCGGTGTTCTCAACAATGGCTTTGTGGAGAGCAAGGACCGCGCAAACTGGCACGAGGCGTGCGTAAATGCATTTGCGCTCAATCGCATAGGCTGGACTGTATGGGACTATAATACAGATTTCAGTATGTTTGACGGCAGCCCAATATTTGAGCAGAATCTGAATGTTGACCTTCTCAAGGCTCTTGGTCTGACTGTCCCTCCTTCCTATGCAGCAGGAAAGGCTCCTGAGCTGCAGATATACGATGATGTACTTGCAAAATACGCAAAGAACACCAGCTATAATGGTTCTGCCAGCGAGAGTAATTCATACTACAGAGTAAACTATGAGCATAAGGGCGGACCATATGAGGGCGTTAACTGTATCGAGTGGGCTATTCCGCCTGTAGGAGAGGGTGGTTCATACTGTTCTCTTCAGTTTACATTCTGGCCTGTTGCTGACTTTACAAAGCAGTTTGAATCAGAATATTCGCTTGAGTTCATGATCCGCTGTGACAAGCCTGTTGACAAACTCTATGTCAGGTTCGAGTATTACAATAGTGACAGAGGAACCAATCATAGAGCATGGAGAAACGTAATGCCTATTGGAAACAATACAGCTTACGGCGCATTCCCATCAGACGGTTCCTGGCATAAGGTTTCATTGCCTATGAAGGACTTCTACATTAAGGGTAACAATGATCAGAACCCATGGGTAGAGGAAGGAGAATATGAAAATTATATCAAGGAGCATCCTGACCAGACCTGGGATTGGAAGCACATCAACAGAATCGCATTTGCAACTGAGGGCAACAAATCCCTTAAGGGTGTAAATATCTATATTGATGATGTAAGAATTTGTGAATCAACAAAATAATTAACCTATGAATAATATTCGGAAAGGTGTGTTAGCTATATGCTTGATTTTCTTGTGCAACGTGGCAGCATCTGCACAGGAGAGAATATCGCTTGAAGTTAAGGCCCAACCTTTCAAGACAGTTGTTGAGAAACTCAAAGAAATGACCAGTTATGAGTTCATCTTCAACGACAGGTACATTGATGTGAACCGTCCGGTAACAACATCTTTGAAAGATTCATCTCTCAAAGATGTTCTTGATGTCATCGTTGCAGGTACAGATATGGAGTACTCTGTTCTCGATAACAAAGTGATATTCTCCAGAAAACCTGTCAGCCAGGACGCATCGACCAGCAAGACTGATGCTCCTGCAGAGGTGTTGCTCAAGGGACGTGTAATCAATCTGGAAGGAGAACCTGTGATTGGAGCTGCAATCATCCAGACAGGAACTTCAACTGGAGAGATTGTTGACAACGACGGATACTTTTCGATCAAGCTTGTGGGAGATAACCCGGTAATTGAAGTACAGGCACTCGGTTATACTACACAAAACATCGAGGTCCGTAATAGATCCAACATCACAATCAAACTTCACGAGGACAGGAAACTCCTCGAAGAGGCTGTCGTGATTGGATATGGTACAATTAGGAAGAAAGATCTTACCGGTTCTGTATCTCAGATCAAGATGGAGGAATCTATGGCCGGAACAGTTTCGACCCTCAGCCACGCCCTTTCAGGAAAGGCTGCAGGTCTTCAGGTCAATCAGACTTCAGCTATTCCGGGTGCGTCTGTAACATTCCGTATCCGTGGTGCTGCGTCTCCGACTTCAAATGAACCTCTCATCATCATCGATGGTTTTCCCGTGGATCCAAGTGCAGACAAATCTTATGAGATCGGATACTATTCGTCTGGATCAACTGATAACATTCTCGGTTCCATAAATCCTAACGATATTGCATCTATTGAGGTCTTGAAGGATGCTTCTGCAACTGCCATCTATGGTTCGCGTGCAGGTCACGGCGTCATCATCATCACTACAAAGAAGGGCTCTGCCGGAAGGGCAAAGGTTTCATATTCCGGAACGGGAAGCGTTCAGGTAATGTCGGATACATATGAGACCCTCAATGCACGTGAAGTGATGGAGGAGGCAAACAAGTTTGCTTATGAAGAATGGATGCAGAAATATGGTATTGGCGTCTATGGCGGAAAGGCTGAGAACCAAGCTTTAAAACCATATACACCTTATTTCAGCAAGACCCAAATCAATAATCCTGAAAACGATACTGACTGGTTTGATGAGGTGACCAGAATAGGTTGGCAGACTCAGCATAACCTCTCTGTAACAGGTGGAAACGAGAATACCAAATACCTCGTGTCCGGAAACTATTTCCATCAGGAGGGTATCATAAAGACTAATTCTCTCAGCCGTTATACCGGAAGAATCAACCTTGAGCAGAAACTCGGCAGATTCGTAAAATTCGGCATCAATACGACTTTCACAAGAAACGAAACTGATAACGTACCTGTAGGTGACGGACAGAACGAATACGCATCGCTTCTTGTTTCCGCGAGCAAGTTCTCTCCGCTCTTCTCTGTTAAGGATGATAACGGCGAGTATACTCTGAATCCATATCTGACATACATTCCAAATCCTGTGTCTTTGCTTGAAATCACCAACAAGACAACAAAGAACAGGGTGCTTGGAACTGTATTCATCGAGGTGAAGCCTATTGATGATCTTTCAATTAAAGCTAATTTCGGTATTGACTACAACAATGCCAAGCACAAGGTGTATCTACCCAAGACGACCCTCTATGGTAAGAAAAAGAACGGTCAGGCAGATATCAGCCAGATGAATAAGGACGACTACCTTTTCGAACTTACTGCAAACTACACAAAGAAGTTTAAAGACCATAACATTACTGCTCTTGCAGGTTATTCTTTCCAGCAATTCAACAAGGAGGGAAGCTGGCTCGGCAACAGCGATTTCCTGACTGATTCATTCCTTTACAACAATATGGGAGCTGGACAGTATGTGAAGCCGACTGTAGGAACAAATGCTACAAAGAGTGAGGTTGCATCATTTTTCGGCCGTGTAAACTATTCCTTCAAGGATCGTTATCTCTTCAGTGCTACTCTCCGTGCCGATGGAACATCAAACTTTGCTCCAGGAAACAGATGGGGATTCTTCCCTTCAGTCTCTGCAGGATGGGTGTTCACAGACGAAAAATTTATGGAAAACCTCAAGTCTTGGTGGTCGATGGGTAAACTCCGCTTGAGTTGGGGACAGACCGGTAACTCAAACATCGGATACCAGGTGGACAGCTACTATCAGAGAGTAAACCAGTGGGGTAAGGATTATCATCATTCATTCGGTGAGTCTGAAGTACTTGGACTTGCACTTTCCCAGCTTGGTAATCCAAACCTGACGTGGGAGACTACCACTGAGTGGAACGTCGGTCTCGAACTCGGTTTCTTCAATGAACGGCTCAACCTTACTGCAGAGTACTTCAACAGAGTTATTTCAGACCTTCTCAACTTCAGAACAATTTCAAAACTTCAGGAAGTAGATTCGATTGCTGATAACGTCGGAAAGACTCAGAGCCAGGGATTTGAGTTGACAATCAACACTCATAACATCAAGACAAACCAGTTCGGATGGTCAACAGACTTTACATTCTCTTTTTACAGAGACCGTTGGCTTGAAAGAGCTGAGTCTTGGGCTCCTAAGTCATATTCGATTTATAACGGCCCGATCAGATTCGTAGCCGGATATGTTTCTGATGGTCTTGTTCAGCCGGGTGAGTCAATCCCATATATGCCGGGTGCTATACCAGGACAGGTGAAGATCAAGGATCTCGATGGATTCCTTTATGATGACAAAGGCAACTATGTCGCAGATGAACATGGCATCTTCCAGAAGACAGGACATCCGGACGGAAGAATCAATGAGGCGGACATGGTTATATACGGGTCAAAGGACCCTGACTTTATAATGGGATTAAACAACACCTTCAACTGGAGGAATTTCGACCTCAATATCTATTTCTACGGTCAGTTCGGGCTTCTGAACTGGGGTTCATACAAGGAGAACTGGATCGGAAAGCTTTCAGACCTTCAGTATGGTATAACATATCCTAAGACGGCAAAAGATGTCTGGAGACATGACAATCAGAATTCTATCTATCCGGGATACTTCTCCAATAAGAGTACATATGGATTTGGAAACTATTACCTCAAGAAACTCTGGTTTATCCGTTGTCGTAACATCACTCTCGGTTATACCATCTTCCCTAAGAAGTTAATCTCTAAGTTTCGTGCTTATATCGATGTAAACAATCCGTTCATCATCCAGCCTGGATATACCGGGTTTGATTTGGAGACTGACGATTCAAGCTACGCATATCCTAATGTAAGAACGTTCTCACTCGGACTTGATATAACATTCTAAAATGACCCAGATGAAAAGATATTATATTATTCCATTAATGATATTGGCTGCATTCGTGACGAGTTGCACGCTTGATTCGGAAAGGTATGGTGCCATCAATACATCTTTCTTTCCGGCAAATGCGGAAGACTGCGATGCTTTAGTAGTAGGAAATGCTTATGCCTATTTCCGTTCAGACAGTTATGACGGCCTGTACTGCTCCAATCATGACGGTATCCACGTGCTCAGTGATATGGCATCTGATATTGGTCAGTGTACGTGGGATCCAAGCCTTTGGAATGAACTCATTACGCTCAGCCCTGATGCAAATCTTACTCACGGAGTTGTAAAACTCTATAGAAACAACATCAAAGGACTCACTCAAATGACCAATACCCTTGCGCGAATCGAGCCTGTCGAGATGGAAGCGGGAAGAAAGGCTACAATGAAGGCAGAACTCTATTGTGCAAGAGGTTGGCTCGCCTATATCCTTTATGATAACTTCGGTCCGCTCCAGATTGCTTCAAAGGAGCAACTGGAAAACCCAGCCAAGAAGATTCCGGAGCCACGCAAGACAAAGGAGGAAACTGTCAAGTACATTGAAGACAACCTCCTCGCTGCTTTGGAGGGTGATGCTCTGCCAGTAGTCTTGAAGAAGGGAGATGCCAGATATGGCCGCTTTACCCAGGCCCTCGTGCATATGGTTCTCATGAAGTTCTACATGCATGAAGGAAGATGGGCAGATGCTGAGGCTCAGGGACGTGAGCTCATGGACTCTAAATATGGTTTCGGCCTTATGAGCAATTATAAGGATATTTTTACTCTTGAGAATGAGGGTAATAAAGAGACTATATGGTCTTGTGAATGTGCTACAGGTATCAATGAGCAGCTTTGGGTCACTCACGTAATGCCTTCCGATTATCCACACAAGAATCAGAATATGTCACTTTGGGGTGGAGGATATAAGCTCAACTGGCCTTTCATGGATACTTTCGATCCTGAAGATAAGAGACTTGAGACTATCATTACTGAGTATGTATCAACATCTACAGGAGAAACTTTGAATCGAGATAATCCAGGTAAGAGATTCATTCAGGGTGCTATTCCTCTGAAATATGCAGAAGACCCTGCGCAGATTGGTGATGGCAGCCAGATTGACTGGATCGTGTTCAGATATGCTGATGCTCTGACTTTGCTTGCTGAGGCAATCGTGCGCAATGAAAAAGCGGTAACTCAGGAAGCCGTTGACCTTCTTAATCAGGTGCGTACACGTTCCCTTCCTGGCAAGGGATATTCAATCGCCGATTTTGCAGATGTCAAGGCTTTCCTCGATGCAGTACTCCTTGAAAGAGGGCATGAACTGTGGTTTGAGGGTACACGTCGCGAGGATCTTATCCGTCATGGAGTCTATATTGAATATATGAAGAAATATAAGGATTCCAAGACGGCAGCACCCCATATGGTCCTTTGGCCATTGCCACAGGATGTCATAAATGAGGGAGGCGGACTTGTACACCAAAATCCAGGATATTAACATTTAAAACAAAAACCAGTACAAATGAAAAAAGAAACCATAATGCAGGTTTACGAATCACCTGCTGTTTGCGAGATTGTAGTGACTACTAAGGGAGCTTCCTGTGCATCTTCAGCTATGCTGACAGATTTTGAACGTGAGGAAGACGTTTGGGAGTGGTAACAGAATTTAACTATGACAAAAATGAATATGAATAAATGTTTTGCCAGCTGCATTCTTGTTGCAGCTATTGCAGGCTGTACTCAAAAACTCACTGATCCTCAGCAGCCGGATTCAGATAAAACACCAGTTGATGTTCCAATGGGAGAGTATGAACTTGACGCATCAATAGGCCTGTTGACAAAGACGGCTCTCAACGACCTAACTCTTTCCTGGGAAAGTGATGACGTCATCAAGGTTTGGACAGGAGAGACATTCACTGACTATGTACATCAGGGTGAAGGAAAGTTCAAAGGCGAAAAACCCGCAGCATTGAAGGGTGACAAATATTTAGCTCTTTACCCGACGGCTTCTGTATCAGGAACTAAGGCAACTTTCTCCATTCTGCAGGAGCAGGCTTTTGCCGACAGGAAGGCAAATGATCTTCCAATGGTCGCAGTCTGGGGTGAGGATGAGAGCTGTGTTTTCAAACCTGTATGCTCAATTTTTGAAATGCCTTTGACAATCGCTGATGGCATTACTCTTACATCGATTGCATATACATTCAACGGGGAGGTAGGTGCCGGTGAATATACTTATGACTGGGTTACAGGTGAGTATAACTCTAATGTTTCCGGTGACATCACTTTAACAGGGACTTTTGCTTCGGGAAACATATA
Source organism: Rikenellaceae bacterium (assembly GCA_022777205.1). GTDB lineage: Bacteria > Bacteroidota > Bacteroidia > Bacteroidales > UBA932 > Cryptobacteroides. The sequence goes on along the minus strand of JALFGP010000130.1, from coordinate 778 downwards.
TAACCCTGTAGTTCCAGGTGACTACAGCGCTGGGTTCACACTTTCTATTGCTGATAATCAGAACTGTGCAATGATTCTTACTGCCTCGGGTGGAAAAGCACTTGCAGCCGGGAAGGTTCAACCACTCGGAGCCGTTGCATACGAACAGCTGGCCCCAAAGTTCACAATCTCTTACGAAGATTGGGCAGCTACGGCAACTCTTGATTCAACTCCAGGTGAAGGCACAAAATATTGGCTTTCAAAGACTGTCAATGGTGAACCACTCACAGGTGTCGCTCCAGTTGATATGAGTAAGCTTACGGCTGGTGCCAAGGTTAAGCTTTACGGTTACCTCTGCTCAGAGAATGTTTCAACCGCCGGTGTTAAGGATGGTGACGAGATTTATCTTGTTACAGAGTATGTCAATGGCAGCAAGAAGTACTTGCGAAGCGTTGAATATACTTATCATCCGGATCCGCTCGAGGTTATACTGTACGATGATGCCCTTTCTTCGAATAAAGCATATTCTCCTCAGCTTAAAGGTGCATCTGGGATGCTTAATACCAACTACACAGATGATAAAGCATTTGGAACTGCATGTATGAGAGGGGATTTGTCAGGCTCTTGGGCACACATGAGATTTGACCTTTGGGATAATACGGCAAATAATAAGGCGAATTTCCAAGTTCAAGCAAAGGCTCTATATAATTTTGAATTCTATGTCAAGGCTGATAAACAAATAAAAGGTAATACCTACTTTGCAATCAGATATTATCTAGGATCAGCAAATGAAGGTAAA
>JALFGP010000055.1 GCA_022777205.1 Rikenellaceae bacterium | reverse complement strand
CATTATCAAATACATCCAGCGCAGCCACACCGTTCTCACTGAACACGTCGGCGACTTGTCGAAAAGTAAGACCGAGGGGTTGGAAGATAGCGATGTGGCCATCTATGAACAAGATACTGCCTGGTTGAGGGAAGCCGATGTCGTAATTGCGGAATGTACGACGCCATCTCTTGGTGTCGGTTACGAGTTGGCTTATGCAGAAGCCCACGGCATTCCGGTGCACATCTTCTATAACAAGTCCCGCGCAAATCTCTCAGCTATGCTCACGGGCAACAAGTACTTTCATATTCATTCTTATGGGGTCGAAGAGGATATGTATTCTTTCATAGATGCTATATTGCAATAATGCCATTTCTTCAATAAATCATATAATTAAGACTTTTGAAACTTGTATTTATAAATGTCTCTTTGGGATAAAATAAAAAATACAATAAGAGATGCGGGAAATATGACTGCAAAGTTTGTATCTCGTGATGCTTCCCGCTGTGCCTTTATTGATGTGGAGGTCGGTTTGAACGATCATCGTATTCACGATATTGGTGCACTCAGATCTGATGGAGCCATTTTTCACTCTGCCAACAGGAGTGAACTGCTGGTATTTTTGAAAGATGTGGACTTCGTGTGTGGACATAATATTATCCACCATGATGCAAAGTATCTTTTGGGGGATGTTGCTCAGCAATGGATGTTGGTCGATACACTTTATGTTTCGCCTTTGCTCTTTCCTCAGAGACCATATCACCACCTTTTAAAGGATGACAAACTGGTTTCCGATCAAGCAAATAATCCGGTCAATGATTGTGAAAAGGCGTATGATCTGTTAATGGATGAGGTCGCTCAATGGGAAGCATTATCAGGTGATAGACAGAATATTTATGCTGCGTTACTACAAGGAACAGCTGAGTTTGAGGGCTTTTTGAATCTCGTCAATGCGACGGCTGCCGATGCAGATGCTTTGGCGACTTTGATACGCAGTACATATGAAGGAAAAATCTGTGAGAATGCAGATATTGGGAATATAATTGCTCAAAACCCCTGTGAATTGGCATATGCCTTGGCTTTAATAGACACAACAGATTATAGATCAATCACTCCAGCTTGGGTGTTACGCAATTATCCCAATGTGGAAAATGTTGTCAGGCGTTTGCGACACACAATTTGCCCTCAGGGATGTAATTATTGTAACAAGTACCTGGATATTCATTATAACTTAAAGCAATATTTCGGTTACGACCAATTCCGCACCTACGAGGGTGAACCACTGCAAGAGAGATCTGTGCAAGCTGCTGTTGAAGGAAAGTCGTTGCTTGCCATATTTCCTACGGGTGGTGGAAAGTCGCTGACATTTCAGTTGCCGGCATTGATGGAGGGGCGTTCCTTACACGGTCTGACTGTTGTCATTTCTCCTCTGCAATCTCTGATGAAGGACCAAGTTGATAATCTTGCTGAAAGGGGGATTGAAGATGCTGTAACAATAAATGGACTTCTGGATCCGATCAGTCGCTCGCTTGCTATCCAACGTGTTTTGGATGGCGAGGTTTCTCTGCTGTATATCGCTCCCGAATCGTTACGCTCAAAGACAATAGAGAAGATTTTATTGGCACGGCATGTTGTGCGTTTTGTAATCGATGAAGCTCATTGTTTTTCATCTTGGGGACAAGATTTCCGTGTTGATTATCTCTATATCGGGAAGTTTATAAGTGATTACCAGAAAAAGAAGAAACTCGCTACCCCTATTCCCGTTTCGTGTTTTACAGCCACGGCTAAGCAAAAGGTTATACAGGATATATGTGACTATTTTAAGCAAACGTTGAATCTTGACCTTCAAATATTTGCATCTACCGCTTCGCGAACCAATCTGCGCTATTCCGTTATTCATGCTGACACAGACGAAGAAAAGTATGTCAAGTTACGTTCTTTAATAGCTGAATCGTCGTGTCCCACCATAGTCTATGTGTCGAGAACGAAAAGGACAAAACAGCTGGCTGAGAAGTTATCCCGTGATGGATATAAGGCACTGCCTTTCAATGGCCGGATGGATGCTGATGAGAAAATTGCCAATCAGGATGCTTTTATGTCGGATCAGGTACGTATTATTGTAGCTACATCTGCCTTTGGAATGGGCGTGGACAAGAAAGACGTTGGGCTGGTCGTACATTATGATATTTCTGATTCTTTGGAAAACTATGTGCAGGAGGCTGGTCGAGCTGGACGGGATCCGGACTTGCAGGCAAGATGTTTTGTGTTGTATGCCGATTCAGACCTGGATAAGCATTTCCTTCTGTTAAACCAGACTAAGTTGAGTATCAGCGAAATTCAGCAAGTTTGGAAGGCTGTGAAAGATATGACAAAACAGCGTGCGCGCACTTGCTGTTCGGCATTGGAAATTGCACGCAAAGCTGGTTGGGACGACTCGGTATCGGATATTGAAACTCGTGTCCGTACCGCGTTGTCCGCTTTGGAACAAGCCGGTTATTTGGAGCGTGGCAATAATGTGCCACAGGTATTTGCTACGGGTATCACTGTCAAGAACGTAGATGAGGCACGCAGGCGTATAACGGAATCTGTGTTGTTTGAAAAAGATGATATTGAAAAGGCAGTTCGTATCATAAAGTCCCTGATTTCCCAGAAGCACATTGCCAAAGCCCAAGATGATCTTGCAGAATCGCGTGTCGATTATTTGGCAGATATCCTCGGACTGACGAAGAACGAAGTCGTGTCCGTTGTTGAACGAATGCGTCAGGAGGGCATATTGGCTGACACAAAGGATATTTCTGCATATTTGAATGATGCGGGAGAGTCTGAACACAAGTCCAGGCGATTATTGGAACAATTCGCAATATTGGAACGATACATCCTCAACATTATTCCAGATGATGTTCTTAGAATTTCTTGCAAACAATTGAATGACAATGCTCAGAAAGAGGGTATAGCATCGGCGAGAGAAAAGGATATTCGCACATTGCTCTACTTCCTCACAATAAAGGGATATACCCGTAAGAAAGAAGATGCGGCGCATAATCTCGAACTGGTTCGTCAAGCTGATTTGAATTCCATTATAGAGCGATTCGAAAAGCGTTTGGCAATTTGTCAATTTGCTCTTGATTGGTTATTCGAGCAGGCGATATTGTCAGTAGGGGAGGAGAACAAGAATCAAGGCGTACAATTCTCTATCGTCGAATTGCTTAATGATTTCAAAAAGAGCTCTTCCCTTTTTGGCTCAGAACAAGACGTGCAAATTGAAGATGTTGAGGAAGCATTGCTATATCTATCTAAAATTGGGGCATTGAAATTGGAGGGAGGTTTTCTTGTCCTCTATAATGCTATGGATATTCGTCGCCTTAAAGATAATCGATTGCGGTATAAGCAGGAGGATTATCGTATGTTGAACGAATTCTATAAGCAGAAGATACAGCAAGTTCATATAGTGGGCGAGTATGCCAATCTGATGGTCAAGGATTATAATGCAGCCCTACAATATGTGCAGGATTATTTCCAAATGGATTACAAACGCTTTGTGGCAAAGTATTTCAAAGGCGAGCGTGTCCGGGAGATAGAGTGCAATGTGACACCCGGCAAATACAAACAGATCTTCGGCTCACTTTCAGATAAGCAAATGGAGATAATTTCTGACAAAGAGTCAAGATGCATTGTTGTCGCTGCTGGTCCGGGAAGTGGAAAAACGAGGGTATTGGTACATAAATTGGCATCATTGCTCTTGCTGGAAGATGTAAAACACGAGCAATTGTTGATGCTCACCTTTTCTCGTGCCGCTGCAACGGAGTTCAAACAGCGGCTTATGGGATTGATAGGCAACGCAGCACACTTTGTGGAGATAAAGACCTTTCATTCCTATTGCTTTGATTTGCTTGGACGAATAGGAAATCTGGACGATGTGAAGGATGTGGTCTCACGCGCAGCGCAAATGATAAACGACGGTGAAGTGGAGCCCAGCCGCATCGCAAAAACTGTTCTTGTAATTGACGAAGCTCAGGATATGAGCGCTGAAGAGTATGCTTTAGTAAGCGCTTTGATGTCAGCAAATGAAGAAATGCGTGTAATCGCTGTCGGGGATGATGACCAAAATATTTTTGAGTTCCGCGGTTCTGATTCGAAATTTATGGCCCAATTGCTCAAGGAATCCAATGGTCGTTTTATTGAGATGACTGAGAATTTCCGCAGCTCTCAGCATATAGTGGAGTTTGCAAACGATTTTGCTGGTGCTATAAAGAATAGAATGAAGAGCCGTCCAATCATTTCGATGAGCCCGGAGACCGGAAGTGTGAGCATAACAAAACATTCGTCTTCCTGTATGTATCAGGCTCTTGTCGATGATATCTTGAAGCATCGTGGGGCCGGCTCCATGTGTGTTCTCACTCAGACTAACGAAGAGGCGGTAATTCTGGTGGCACTTTTGAGAAAGTACAACCTGAAGAGTAAACTTATTCAAAGCATGGAAGGATTTCGCTTCTGGAAAATGGCGGAAGTGAGATATTTCTTAAAACATATTGAGGAGAATACACATACACCTCTAATCGCGGATGCTGTTTGGGAGAAAGCCAAGCAGGATACGTACAATACCTATGGCAACTCGGCAAGTCTTTGTTATTTAAAGCAATGTGTCAAGTTATTTGAAGAGACCAATAAGGCAAAGTATTTGAGTGACTTCAAAGAATATGTATTTGAGTCGTCGGCAGAAGATTTTTGTGATTTGCAAAATGCGGATGTGGTCGTTTCAACCATACATAAATCAAAAGGGATGGAGTTTGATGATGTGTATATGCTTATTTCTGAGCCGAGACAATTGACCGATGAGGTGCTTCGCCGATATTATGTTGGTATAACTCGTGCCAAGAAACGGCTGTTTATACACACCAACTGCTCTTTGTTTGACAGATTTGGTGTTAGTCAGAAAAGAATAGACCATACCATATACGATATGCCTGATGAGATAGTTCTTCAACTCTCGCATAAAGATGTGAATTTAGGCTATTTCAAATGCGTCAAGAAAGATGTGCTTGCATTGCGTGCTGGCCAAAAACTCCTATATGATAATGGTTTCCTGTTTGATAGGCAAACAAATAAACGTGTATGCCAATTGTCGAAGAAGATAATGTCAGAATTATCCGGTTGGAACGAAAAGCATTATTCCATATCGGATGTTTCCATTCGATTTATTGTAGCCTGGCGCCCGAAAGATGCTCCAAAAGAGGAAGAGGAATCTGATGTGTTGCTTTTGGATTTGACTTTGAGCAAATCAAGATGAAATGGCGTTGGCAGAATTTTTCCTAAATCTTTATGACAATAGTTCGGTAAATTTGTTTCTCTTTTAGAAATTTATTGTATTTTTGCAGTGAATTTCGAATCAAATGATGCGCCGATACATTCAAAGGGACAGCTATCTGCAAAAACTCATTGTCAGGAAGGACAATGGTGAGGTCAAGGTCATAACCGGTCCACGACGTTCCGGCAAGTCATTCCTGCTGGATCCCATCTACAAGGATTATCTGATTGGGAAAGGGATCCCCGAAAACCATATCATCAGTGTCTCATTTGACATTGAGGATGAGGATACGCCCAAAGAGTTGCTGGATCGCGAGAAACTGAAGGAATACCTGTATTCCCGTATTGCAAGCCAAGATGAACCCTATTACGTCTTCCTGGACGAGATACAGGAAGTGACGGACTTCGAGCGGATCGTCAACGGATTGAACAAGCGGGCCAACGTCGACGTCTATGTTACAGGAAGCAACTCGAAGTTCCTCTCCAGCGATATCAACACCCTTTTCCGCGGAAGGGGCGATGAAGTCAATGTCCGCCCGCTCACGTTCAAGGAATTCATGCAAGGTCGAAGCGAGCCGGTCAGTGAACTCTGGAAAGAGTACTACACGTACGGTGGTCTCCCGGCGCTTAGCAAGATGCCGACGGCTGAACTGAAGATATCCTATCTCCAGCGCCTGTGGAGGAAAACCTACATTGACGATGTAGTCGAGCGTCATCATGTTGAAAACCGTGAAGCCCTTGAGGCCATCGCGGATGCCTTGTGCTCATCTATCGGATCCCTGACAAACACCACCAAGGTCACCAACATCCTCTCCAGTGTCCGGCACATCAAGATTTCGGACGATACCGTGGCAAAGTATATCGGGTATCTGGAGGATGCTTTCCTGTTTACGGAGGCGAAGAGGTTCAATATTAAGGGAAACAAGTATTACGAGAATATCAAGAAATACTATTCAGTCGATATCGGCCTGCGGAATGCCCGCCTCAATTTCCGGCAGCAGGAGATTTCCCATATCATGGAGAATGTTATCTTCAACGAGCTGATCTGCCGTGGATATTCTGTCGATGTTGGTGTCGTCGAACATCGGAAAAAAGTGGACGACCGATACCAGTATTTCCAATATGAGGTCGATTTCATCGCGACCAACGGAAACGAAAAGTTCTACATCCAGTCGGCCTTCGAGATGGGTACTGATGAGAAGAGGGATCAGGAGTTGAACTCCCTGACACGGATAAGTGATTCGTTCCGGAAGATCGTCATCGAGGGAGCTGACATTATGCCTTATACAGACGAAAAAGGGATCCAATACATGGGACTGTTCCAGTTCCTCCAGAGCGACAGCTTATAGTCTCTCGAAAAATGCTGCAAAATAACGGAAAAATTCGACAGTAGCTTTACGTTTCCCGCTCCGATGATTGACTACTCTGAGAGAGAGGATTCCCGTGCCGCTCAGAACAAGAGAGCCTTTGCAGTAGATTACGGCATTCCTCTTTTCATCTGCGGCAGCAACTCCCTCCGGATAGTAGGTCTCGTCTGACTGGGTCTGCGCATCGCAGATGAGGTTGGCCGTTCCGTCAGCAAGATGCAGATAGAGAAGCGCTTTGTTTTGAAAATTGATGGCTGCGCTCTGTCAAATCTAGGGTGACGTCTGCGCCGGTAATCTTCAGAACTAACCAGCATCATCCTCGATGTGCTTAATATCTCATAAGTAGATAATACGAAAATTGATTATAATAGCCAAGTCTATTTGAATGTGTACATAATAAAATGTACCTTTGCGCGCGATTTTAAAAACAACCTTAGATGGAAGTGTATAATGATCTTTATGAACTTATCCCAACCTCGATGGATGATGTGTCCGGATTTAAGGAATAGGCTTCGATGAAGAATACACAATATCACGAGTGAATCGTAAGTCTTTCGGGACTTGAATATGTGTATAATATGAAATTCGTTTTTCAATTTTTAATCATTATGGCGTTTGCGTTCGCGGGAGAACTGCTGCACCATTTTATCCCACTCCCCATACCGGCTAGTATCTACGGTATAGTGCTCCTTTATATTGCCTTGGAACTCAAACTTGTAAAGGTGAAAGATATCAAGGAGACCAGTTCATTTCTTATATCTATTATGCCGATTATGTTCCTTCCTCCAGCGGTAGGGATTGTGCAGTCTTGGAGCCTTATCAAAGGTTTATGGCTGCCGTGTGCGGTGGTTATAGTTGTAAGCACAGTCGTCGTGATGGCAGTATCCGGCCGAGTGACACAGAGGCTTGTCAGAAAGGGAGGGCGAAAATGAATGAACTTATCGGGAACTCCGCATACCTTGGAGTCTTAATCAGCCTTGCGTCTTACGCTTTGGGAATGTGGCTGCGCAGGAAAACTGGTTTGTCTTTTTTGAACCCGCTGCTGATTTCAATTGTTTTGGTTATTATCTTCCTGAGCCTGAGCGGGATGAGTTATGAGACTTATGCCAAGGGGTCCTATTCTATCAGCTTTCTGCTGACTCCTGCTACCATCTGCCTGGCAGTGCCCCTTTATGAGCAGTTCAAGCTGCTTAAGAAGCATTGGAAAGCCGTGATGGCGGGCATAATTTCGGGAGTGGTGTCCAGTCTTGTCTGTATATGGCTGCTTGCACAGATGTTCCATTTTGACCATCAGACTTACGTCACCTTCCTGCCCAAGTCAATCACTACGGCAATTGGTATGGATGTGGCTGCGGAACTCGGGGGTTATGTGCCTCTGGCGGTTGTGGTTATAGTCATCACCGGTGTGCTGGGCAATGTAATTGCAGAGGGCGTATTGAAACTCTTCCAAATAGAAGAGCCCATTGCCAAAGGCATTGCCATCGGCTCCAGTTCCCACGCGGTAGGTACAGCCAAGGCTATGGAAATAGGGCCGGTCGAAGGGGCAATGAGCAGTCTTTCCATCGTCGTCTGCGGCCTCCTTACCGTAATTGGCGCTTCGATATTCTCGGAGTTTGTTCCTTTGTAAATCTCCTTATTGTTCCTCGATCCAGGGATTCTCGTTCAATTTCCGTTCAAAGCGGTTGATGGCGAAGATGGCCATCAGATAGACAGCTCCAATAAGTATCAGTCCTAAGCCCACGCAGATACTGAGGGTTGTGCCGCCGACTCCGGGAACGCTGAATGAGAGGAAGCCGAGTATTGTGGATGCAATGCCGAGGATGAGGTTTGCCCACCAGAGTCTGAAACCTACCTTTCTGTAGTCAAATGATCGTATGGCGAGGTTGACACCCTCAATGATGAGGAAGAATGCAAATATGATAGGCATAATGGCCGCCATAGCGAGGTCGTGTCTGAGGAAGATTATACCAATGATAATCTGAAGGATGGATGAAAGCAGGATGCTGCCACTCTGTGGAAAATAAGATCTGAGGCGGAACCAGTTCATTAGGGTTGAAATGCCTGAAACCAAGGTGAGAAGCCCTATCATCCAGGATAGTGAAATCACAGTAGAGAGAGGGTTGCACAAGCAAATGATGCCGAGGGCTACCAGTGCTGCACCGGTGATGCCCATATAAATTTTTCTGCTGGGTAACATTGTAATGTAAATATAATCGTCAAAAATATCCTTAATGATGCCGTTGCTTCAGCTGACGAAGCCCACGGCTCTATATGCGGTGAATCAAAGAGGGTGCCATACTCCGCAGTCTCGCCTTGGTAGGCCAGGTGATGTCGTAATAATGACATTTTGTCACCCGAAATGGCGGTTTCGCAAGCGAAAATATATAGATGTCGAAAATTTTTGAGTGGCCCCGTGTGGGGTTTGCTCCCAGAAATCAAAATGACAATAAGAAGGGTCAGCAGAATTTTTCCTAAATCTTTATGTTAATAATTGGAATTTTTCCTATTTTTATCCGTCAAAATATCAGATTTTTCCTAATTTTGTCCTATAAACAACGACAACTGTATGTTATTCAGGAAATTTACCAAGACTTTGGAGGAGTTTCTGGTTAGTCAGCCGGATAAGATTCTTCTCATAAACGGAGCCCGCCAGGTGGGCAAGTCTTATTTGGTCCGCTATGTCTGTAAGAAACTTTTCAAGAATTATGTGGAGATAAACCTCAAGGAGGATCAGGAGGGACATCGGATATTCTCAACTGTGGGCAGCACCGATGATTTTTACCTGCAACTTGGTGCTATTGCCGGAGACAAGCTCGGGGCCAGTGAAGATACCATTGTATTCCTTGACGAAATCCAGTCCTATCCGCATCTTATGACCCTGTTGAAGTTCCTGAACCAGGAAAGGAGATACCGGTATATCGCAAGTGGCTCGCAACTTGGCGTTGCCCTCGCTCAAACCCCATCAGTTCCGATGGGAAGTATAGCCATCAAGGAGATGTATCCACTCGATTTTGAAGAGTTTCTTCTTTCGCAGGGCTGTGGACAGGATACCATTGATTCAATAGAGCAAAAATTTAAGGCGGGCGAGCCCCTGAATGAGTCACTTCACGCGTATATGATGCATCAGTTCCGGCTTTATCTTCTTGTAGGAGGTCTCCCGGAAGCCGTTAAGACGTTCAATGAGAGCCGCAATATCACGAGGGTACGTGCAGTTCAAAAGGATATCCACGAACTGTACCGGATTGACGCCTCCCAGTATGACGAGAAGAAGAAGCTGGTAATAAGGAAAGTGTATGATCTCATCCCTTCCAATATGGAGAACAGGAAGAAACGGGTCGTTATCAGCGATATTGAGCAGACAAAAGCCCACAGGCAGTTCTCCAGCTATGCTCAGGAGTTTGAGTATCTGACTAATTCAGGAGTGGCCATCGAAGTTCAAGCGATAAGTAATCCGAAGTTCCCACTCAGGGAATCAGAGCAGAAAAACCTGCTGAAGTTGTACCTGAACGATGTAGGTCTGCTGACGTATCTCCTTTATAGCAACAATATAAATGCGATACTCCAGGATAAGAAAAGCATCAACCTTGGATCTGTATATGAGACGGTAGTTGCACAGGAACTGAATGCCCACGGTTTCAAGATGAACTACTACGACAACAAGAGTATCGGAGAGGTCGATTTTCTCATAGACGATTACAGGAATCTGACTGTCCTCCCCCTGGAGGTCAAATCAGGCAAGGATTACGAGATACATAGAGCACTGGACCGCTTCCTCAGCATAAAGGATTATGGAATCACGGATGCTGTTGTGTTGTGCAACGAGAGAGAAATAATCAGGGACAGGGGCATTACGTATATGCCCGTTTACTATTGTATGTTCTATAAACTGGATTTAGCGGAAACAGAGACGATAATCCCGCCAATGCCTTTACCGGAGAGTATGTAATGGGTTGACATTTTCGTCGAATCATTTGTTTATTTAGCAATATCACTTACTTATGCTTGGGCAAATTGGCAGGAACCCGAAGTCCAGAAATACCTCAAAGACCTGATGAGCAGCACCGACTATGTCCCCCGGAGACTCACAGGTGACAATCGAAGTACCTCAGTCATCCCACAGTGAAGCATCGGCTGTCTCAGGCACAAAATCCCGGCCGATGCGGAAGTCCAGATTGGCCTTGTGCGCTTGGATATGCTGATAGCGGCGGGGGATGTGGTACAGTTTTCCATCTTTCAACAGCTTTGCTCCGGTCTGATGGAAGCGGAAAGGAATGTTCTTGGCTATACATTGCTCTCTAAGGTTCAGAATCCATTGAAAATCACAGACTCTCGCATACAGACCGGATTCGCCTCCTGTACTGACCTCCTCGATATCTTCGTCAAGGTACGGCTCCAGATTCAAAGCGCTGATAAGCGGTGAGGCTATTATGGATTTGTGCTTGATAGGTAATGACTTGAAGATAGGAAGCCTGAAATCGGCCATCTGCTGGTTCTCCACAGTGCAGCCAACGAGCACATTGTCATAGCCGTCGCCCCAATCCGAAGGCATACATTTCTCATAACGGTGAATCCTTTTCGTAAAGAAGTAGAAATACAAATCCGGCCTCTGGCGTATCATCTTCCAGCATTCATCCCTCCAACCGTCGGCATCCTCCAGCAAAAAGTCAGAGGTGAAACAAGTGAATACCACCTTGCCGCCAGGAATTTTGTAGGTATTGTCCCGCTTCTGTCTCACCGGAAGATTAAATGCGCCTATCTTCCTGCATAAACTGCTTGCCACAGAACTGCCATACATCTCGTCCTGCCTATATACATAACAATACTTGCAGCCCGGACTGATCTTCGTGCAGCCGTGCCAGGGATTCCAATCCGCATATATGTCACTTTTCTCGCTCATTACCCTTTCCTATCGGTATGTGTACTGCCTTTACAGTTGCCTCTAAAGTTCCTCTGACAAAAGGAAAGTCCTTAAGCTTAGATGGGTTATGCCATTTTCGTCATTCCTTCTAACAAGGGGAGTCATTGATATCACGAACTTCGGGTAATTGTCCTTGATAGATTCCAGGTTGCCGAATTCTCTCTTGCGCGTCTGCTCATTTGCAATGATATATGATGCTTGAACATACAACCGACTTCCACCTTTCTTTGAACACACGAAGTCAATTTCGCCAGCTTGCAGTTGTCCAACAGTTACTTCATAGCCCATTCGGATGAGATGGCTATAAACGATGTTCTCAATGATTTTCTCAATGTCACCTTCACGGCTACCACCAACTAACGCATTTCTTAAACCATGATCCTCAAAGTAGAACTTATCATTGCTCTCGAATAGTTTCTTGCCATGGATATCGTATCGGTTCACCTTATGAACTATATATGCCTCCGCAAGATATTTGATATACTCAATGATTGTTGTCGAGGTGATAGATTGGCCTTGTGACTTCATATATTTGGCAACACTGTTGGCAGATATGAGTTTTCCGATATTGTCAGCAAGGAATCTTGTAAGATTTTCCAGAAATACCACGTTCCTGATATTGTTCCTCAAGATGACATCTTTCAAGAGCACCGTGTTATAGATATCCTTCTGGTACTCCCTTGCATCGTCTTCATCAAGACCTATCTTGACTAATCCTGGAAGTCCGCCGAACTGTAGATACTTGGCCAGGGAATCATCGCTGTCTGTAAGTTGATGGAACTGCAGGAACTCCTGGTAGCTGAGTGGCAGGATGTGGATTTCCTTATACCGGCCACCAATCAAGGTGCTCAGGTCACCACTCAACATTTTGGCATTGCTGCCAGTTATGATGACCTCGGCATCCGTTTCTGTGGCAAAGCTTCGTACAGTCCGCTCAAAGCCGTCTATGTCTTGAATTTCATCCACAAGTATGTAATTCATTTTCCCTTGAACATACTTGCTCTTTATGTATTCATTCAGATCCTGATAGGTCTTGATGGAATCGAACTGTTCCTTCTCCTTGTCTATATATATGATATTGTTGCTTGCATCCTTCTCCTTGATGTTGCGAATCATATTTAAGGTGCAGCTTTTTCCAACACGTCGCTGACCGACGAGGACTATGATATAGTCCTTGCCCAGATACTTTTCAATTTGATCCAAGTAATTCTGTCTATATAGAATCTTCATTTCTTCTGTATTTGAAATTCTCTGCAAAGATAGTGGTTTTATCCATTATAAAAGATAAAAATGAGAAATTTTTGATCCAAAAGTGTAACATCATAATTATTTGTAGGTATTGAGAAAAACCTTACCTTCGCACTACCAGTTCGATGAGATTGCAGGTGACAATTGAAATAGAATTCACAAATATTGCATCGTACGATGTTGGATAGTGTTACATATGAATATTCTTAAGACTAGAATGATGCAGGCAGCCAACCCCTCTTTGGTCGAGGGTCTGTCTCGTTTTTTCAAAACAGGGAAAGGGCAATATGGAGAGGGAGACCTTTTCCTGGGCATCAAGGTCCCCGTCACCAGATCGATAGTGAAAGAATGCTGGAAGGATGTCTCTTTCGACGACCTCAGGGAATGCATCTCCTCCGGATACCACGAAATCCGGCTCGCAGCCCTGCTCTGCCTTGTCCAGATATTTAAATTTTCAAAACGGAATCCCTCCAGCCAGAAGGAATGCATCGACTTTTATCTCTCTCATACTGAGTATATCAACAACTGGGACCTTGTGGACTTGAGCAGCTACGAGCTTCTGGGTGCCTGGCTTACTGACAAGGACCGGTCGCTGCTTTATGACCTGGCAAGAAATGGGAAAACCATCTGGGAAAAGCGCATCGGTATTGTAAGCACCCTTGCTTTCATCCGCCGGGGAGAACTCGATGAGTGTTATGAGATTTCTGACATACTGCTGGCAGGGAAGGGAAGAATGCACGACCTTCTCCAGAAGGCTTCGGGCTGGATGCTTCGCGAGGCAGGAAAGCGTGATGAGGCCAGACTTGTCGGGTATCTGCGCCAGCGGTGGAACGGGATTCCCGCCACTATGCGACGCTATGCCTGCGAGAAACTTTCCCCGGAGATGGTTGAGTCTTTAAGGCAGGAGAGCATCACAATCCGAAAACAAAGCAGGTCTGGGGAGTACCTATGTTCAGGTATGACCATCTGAATGCCCCGAACGTGCTTTCGCTGACGTTATTGGCGGATTGATCCATTTTTATATTGGCAGTCGTTGAGTCATCAGTGCTGAAGTGAATTTGCCACTTTGACTTATTGAGATAGTTTGACTGATTAGATTTACAGTCTCCATGAGTTATGTTTACAATACCATAATCAATGTGCCTGCAAGAAGGAGTATGGATCCTACAAGAGTCTTCCAAGTGAAAGATTCACCTAAGAAGATGACAGCAAAGAGTATGGTCAGTGCCAAACTGCACTTATCTATTGGTACAACCTTGTTGACTTCGCCAATCTTCAAGGCATAGAAGTAACATAGCCAAGATCCTCCTGTTGCAAAACCAGAAAGAATGAGGAATAGCCAACTCTTTGGCGTTATGGAACCGACACCTCCTTGGCTGTGAGTCAGGAATACCATACCCCAAGCCATTAGCAGAACAACTATGGTGCGTATGGCAGTAGCCAGATTGGAATCAACGTCTTCAATTCCAATCTTTGCAAGTATGGATGTAAAAGCTGCAAATACGGCAGAAAGGATCGCAAATATCCACCACATATATTTCATTTTCATTGTTTGTCTGATTTCGTTACCAAAAATACAATGGCTGAGACTGACCAAGGCTCGTGGGAGGCTTGGTCAGTCTCTATGAATCGAGGTCGTAAATATACAAAAATAGAATTTAGCCAATAATGAAATACTAGTATCTTTGTGGGAATATGAATAGATGAAAACGTCCTATGGGGAAGAAGAAACGTATAACCGTCATATCGGAGGACGGGCACAGAATAACCGTGCTGATCTACAGCCCGGACAAGTCATCTGATTTGCCTGTTACCGGTGTTCTCTGGATTCATGGTGGGGGATACATCACCGGAATGGCATCGATGGCCGGTATGATGGGAATGGCTCCTCGTCTGGTGAAGGACCACGGCTGCGTTGTTGTCAGTCCGGAGTATCGTCTGGGCAAGAAGGGACGATACCCGAACGCCCTGAATGACTGCTATGCTGCACTGAAATTTATGGTCACAAGTGCTGACGAACTTGGCATACGCAAGGACCAGATATTCGTCGGCGGTGAGAGCGCGGGAGGTGGACTGTGTGCTGCTCTTTGTATGCTGGCCAGGGACAGGGGAGAGGTGAACATCGCATTCCAGATGCCTCTCTATCCGATGATAGACGACAGGGATACCGACTCATCAAGGGACAACCATAACTTGGTATGGAACACAAGGCTCAACCATTATGGATGGAAAACCTACCTCGGGGATATTTACGGTACAGACGAGGTTCCAGCCTATGCTGCAGCTGCCCGTCAGAGTGATTATAGCAATCTCCCTCCGGCATATACTTTCGTCTGCACGGGAGAGCCGTTCTACTGTGAAACCTTGGCTTTCGTGGAGAATCTCCGCGCAGCTGGTGTGGAGGTTGGACTGGATGTTTATGAGGGACTTTATCATGCCTTCGACATGCTCCAGCCGAAGAAGGAAATTTCAAGGATTGCGCTTGAACGATTCGAGAATGCGTTCGAGGCTGCCCGGAAGCGCTGCTTTGTTGATAATCCGTCATAAAGAATGAATGATATGCAAGAGATAATCCATCTGCTAAATGAAACGCCTCCCAAATATGCAGTCTTGCGACGCACTTGAGAGGCTTATTATCTATACTAATCCTCCAAAAATAACCTGCATCATCTTTGAAAATCTTTTCGGTCCATATTTCCTCCCTCATCAGTCACATAGCTACGGCTATGCTCCATCTTCGGGTGAAAATCTGATCTCGAAAATCTAATCCAAATCTGAGGAACTTATTATTTTAGTATTACTAAATATTCATTGTTATGGGAAAAAAAGTTTATTTCGCCGGATCCATTCGTGGCGGCAGACAGGATGCTGAACTGTACAATCGCATTATCAAATACATCCAGCGCAGCCACACCGTTCTCACTGAACACGTCGGCGACTTGTCGAAAAGTAAGACCGAGGGGTTGGAAGATAGCGATGTGGCCATCTATGAACAAGATACTGCCTGGTTG
>JALFGP010000021.1 GCA_022777205.1 Rikenellaceae bacterium | reverse complement strand
TTCTACCTTTGCGCTCGCATAGTGCTAGTATAGGCTTCGTCCCTATGCCGCGCACTCTAAAACGAGTTAAAGTCACCCCTTATCGCTTCGTCCGATAAGGGGTGTTTCGTTTAAAGCTTACTCCAACATACGTAAGCATCCGTCGTGAGCTCACGTAAAGGCAACCGTTATACGAATTAAGTGGCCGAAAGGCCACGAATTCCTTGAGTATCTTTATTTATCTTGCAAGGGCCCCGCGGCGATCGAAAGGGCTCTCGCAGCCGGCAAAGCCGGCGAGGACATCCCTTTTCCAGTGAAATTCTTCCCATACCCCCAGCCAAGCCGGCAAAGCCGGCGAGGCCCCCAGCAAGTTACCAGCAAGTTAAAATATCAAGCCAACCCCAACTTCAATTATGTCAATTAAACTCACGTGAAATTTTGCAGAGTCGTTGATGAAATTTGCGAAAACTCGTCAACGGCAATGCAAGTTTTTACAAAAAGCCCCCGGATAGTTCCGAGGGCCGTGGCCAGTTCATGTGTGATAATCAAGCGAACTTTATGGCCGTTAGTTCCTTGGCGAAGCGGTCGACTCCGCTCTGAATCTTGTCGATGGTCTTACGGCTTGGCTTGCGTCTTCCGTGAAGGAAGTGGCCGAGCTGTGCCTGGCTAACTCCGGTAATCTTCTCCAGCCCGGAGAGGGAGAAAATCCCTGCATACTCAGAGAGGAAGCTGGCTGTATCGTAGCAGAACTCAATATCCACATCATCGAACTCATTTCCGGCAGAGATATAGTCCTGCTTCATTGCTTCGAAGGTTCCGAGGAAGTCCTCTATGGTCTCCTCAACGGTTTTTCCTTCCCCGATGCACCCGAACTCAAGCGGAGTATCCCCGATGTAGGCAGAATACCCGTATTCGGATTTCTCTATAAATACTTTGCATTTTCTCATCACTCAACATCTATCTTTTTTATCTAATTTATGAGGGAGGGGCTATTGTAGCCCCGCATCACCGGAACGCTGACAGTCATCGTCCGGAATAAGTACGATGCATATCGTATGTATTCCGGCTGGCCATTTTCGCAGCATACACCTTTTCCGGACCGTTGGGGATTCGAACCCAGCATTGATTATCAATCACTTCCTGGGTGAAAATCAGGTGTGTTTACGGATGTTTACGAGTCTAATGCTTCTCCCTTGTCTTTCTGAGGAACCAGCGAGAACACCAGATCGTCATCGGCAAGGTTATACAATCGGGCAAGTTGGCGAAGGATTCGAATCTTCGTGTTTGTATCATTACAAGTCAATACCCATACATCAGCGCTCACCTGCTTGTAATAGCTTTCTGCATTTTCAATGTTGCCGACTATCCATACATTATCCTTGCTAATACCCTCCTTCTTCAGAATCTCCGGATTGATCTCGTATAGCAACTTGCAAATATCCCTGATGGTGTCTGCCCAGTCATTCACAGGATAAATTGTACCGTTCAGATTGAAGCTCGTAATCTTTCTGCCTGTGAAGATGAACTCTTCATCGAAAATGGAAACTTCATCATCCGGGTGAACAGTAGGTTGGAACGCAGTTTCAGGGTAGGCCCAGATTGAAAGAGCCATCTGTCCGAGGACATCTTTCCTCAGCTTCAACTCATCTTCAGTCCATTTGTCAAATTGAGAGATATATTTATTAAGTCTCAACGGACTCACTGAAAATCCATTAGGATCTTCTTTCTTCTCTTTGAAGGATCTGTTACTATATTGGACATTGTACCCGGTAAGGGTAAGGTTTGCAATGGTATGCAGCCATTCTTCCTGAATCCTTGAGTAGTCGCTTCCAAGTTCACTCTTCCAATGGTCTGTGAGAGTCTGAGGCATAATGTGTTCTACACTCAGTTTACCCTTCTGGACATTGTCGATGACATTGATTTTCTCCTTGCTGCTTCCGTTCTCAAGACGATCAAAAATATACGTCCTGCTCTTTGACCGCATCAAATAAACCGGCTTCTCTACAAAGCTCTGCAGGAATTCATCATCTTTCGGAAATACAACGGTTTTCTTACGGTTCTCAAGAAGATATACCATCACATCGTAATAGCTGGTATCCTCCTTCATATTCTTGAGCACCTGTTGATGCAGGGTGGCAAAAATCTTGAGCAGTGCATTAGTAGGATAGCCACAAATTAGACGCCTGAAGACAAAGACCTCGATACAAGAGAGAATCCTTGTGATTTCAGATTCCTCCATTCGCTGTTCCTCAGCATAAGTGAGCATTCCAAGCAAGAATGCATATGTAATAGTCAGCTCCAGATAGTTCAGGCGAGACATTATCTCATTCGTTGCCGAATCTCCGATCTGAGAGGATTTGATGCGTTTGTAGAGAGCTGCATATCTTTTCATCTCCGAGAGCACAGACTCGATTTCTTTTCCTTCTGTAAAGGACTTGAAGGCCGGATAGATGTCCTTGAAATTAGGGATCTCACCGGTAGGAGATTTGATGGTCAGATAGTCTCTTACAAAACTATCCAATTCACCCTTCCCTGAGCAATCCCTCTCGATGAAGCTCCAATATTTTGAGTAATACTCTTCCTGCCTGTCTTCTTCCAGTCCCATCAGAACGAAATTGCGAATCTTGTCCGCTTCTGTCAGATCAAGTCCCGTAGAGTTGAGACTTTCAAAAATCAGCTGTGGATCATCATCGGATCCGAGGAATATGTCGATGACTACCAGTTTCCTAATGGCATCAAAGAAGTCATCGATTTTGATAGAAAGAGTCCGGACACCTTCATAGAAGTAGTTGTAGTTGGTAACCACGTTGGAGCCGGCAAAAGAACCACCTTCTCCGAAATCCACGAGATGGTCGAATGCGGCGCGATCCTCCTTGTTCAGCTTCAGCCGCACCTTCTTTTCTTTTACCTCATACTCGTCCACCAAGAATTTTTTGAAGATTTTTTCCGCAAGCTTTGAATCATCTGCCACTATATTCTTGTGCTCAAGGTTCCAATAGATTGCGAGAAAAATCAGGCAGACTGTTGTCATTCGCTGCTGGCCGTCAATAATCAGGAATTCATCTGCACGAGCTCCCTTTGATCGAGCTCTGACTATGCAACCGAAGAAGTGACTCGGCCTGTTGAACTTTACGATGTCTATAAGGTCTGAAAACAACTGCTTACACTGGCTGGCACCCCAGTCATAATTGCGCTGATAAACAGGGATGATAAAGCGGTTCTCCGAACCGTCCATCAGTTTCAGTAGGGGTTTATCCTCTCCTTTCATAGGCTACAGCTGTCTTAAGCGTTCAATAAATTGTTCTTTTGTCAAGGCCCCTGCAACTTCCTTATTATCAAAGACCATATAATACTTGTAATTACCTCCAGCCATATTCTGCCAATAACTACCAAGCTCGATTTTATTCAAACTATCGCTATTGTCTCTATCATCTCCCTTCGTTTCAACAAGAACAATCTTCCCACTCTTGAGATAAACGATAAAATCCGGATAGTGATTTATGAATCCACTAATTCCAAATCCAGCACCTCTTTCCGGATTTCTATGCCAGAAGAGAACATTATCAAGGTTTGAAATAGCACTAATAATTTTATTTTCAAAACCGTTGACATTTTCCTCTTCCTCATATAATCCTTTAGCAATACCAAGCATCTTTTCCGGGACGGTTTGTGTTGCTGGAAATTCATAATCGGGCTCGCAAATAATCTGTCCAAGGTCAAGCCATTCTTTGAAGACAGATTTTCTGTGATCAAGAAGAAGTTTGTCGAGCTTATTCTTTACAGCTTCAACAGCACTCTGAATATAAATCATTATATCTTCCAACTCCTCAGTATTCTTACCAGCAATAGCGGCCTTTACGTAAGATTTTAACTCACCCTCAGATATTGACTTATATTTTCCTCCAAGACGCTGAACAATCATATGCACGACCTGATTAATCTGCCCTTCTTCACTCTGACGAATAAAGGTCTCACGAATGAAGGCCAATTGCTTTGCATCAAGATTGCGTCTAACAGGCGCATTACCAGATTCATCTAAATCAATAAACTGAGCCTGAACTTCTGTACGGGTAAAGCTAATATTGTGGTCCAGTCTTGGCATTTTTGCACTGAACCCTTCATCCAACATTTCCTTTGTCAAAGGCAGCAACTCTTCATCCTCAAATACACTATCACCAGTGACTTTCTTCTTAAAGATTGGTAAACGAATCGCGATCGCTTTCTCACGATAGCATTCCTTAATCATATAATATCCAGCCATATCTTTAATTTCATTTGGTACCGCGTCATTTGTGTTTTCCGTCTCCTTCAAGCCCTTTTCATATTCCTCATTAGCACGAGCCGCAAATTCTTCTATCTGTTTGATATCATTGTCTGTTTCATTATCAGCAGTGGCATCCAACCTTTCTTTTATTGATTGAGTACTAATATAAGGCTCAGGATCTCCCTCGGAAAGTATAGACGGGTTATCTTCAGAGTCATCAGTTGAACACCCGAATAAATCAGTAACAGATATTTCTGTTTCACTCGACTGCTCTTCACAGGACTCTATTACCTGCTCATCAATAATCTTATAGTCCTTCTTGCTATATCCAGACTTGTTTAAGCTTCTAATGATTTCATCCAATGTAGACTTAAAATCCGATGAGCAAGTGAAAACATAAGAAAGATTCAAATAAGGGTTCTTATGTTCACAGGTATATGGCAACCGAAGAATTCTGCCAAGTATCTGTTCAACGGAAACTCTTGATGTCTTATTTGCCAATGAAGCAAGCACATAAGCAAATGGGCAGTCCCAGCCTTCCTTAAGTGCATCTACGGTGATAATATACCGGACTGGGCAATCCCTACTCATCAGATCAATGTGCTTTAGTTCATTAACGCCAGACGTGCGGATCTTGATTTGTTCTTCAGGAATCCCTATTTCAACGAGGGCAGTTTTTATTTTGTCAAATGTTACCTTGTCATCATCACTCCTCGGTTGAGCTTGAAACAGAACTATTGGACGAATATACTTCCCACCTTTTGCTTCTTGTTCAACTGCCTTCTTTTCCAATGTGCGCTGTAATTGAATCGCGCTGCAGATTACATCATTTGTTGACTTGTGATTATACACAATCACGGGCAGCTTAACCATATGCTCTCGCTTCAACTTAACAGCATCCACAAAACTTATGATATTGCTACTTTCTCGTGGAGTCGCCGTTAACTCAAGAATGAAGTATGGATTGATAGCCTTAAGCATCTCAACCCTTAAATCCGCTGTAAAATTATGACTCTCGTCAACGATTACAAGAGGATTCAGATACGACAAAACTTGAATTAAAGAGGTCTCATCTGCACCGTCAACTTTTTGCGTCAGTTCTCCATATAATTTCGTGTATTCGGTAAGACTTTCATTCTCCCGATATACCCTACGCCCATCCTTGCTTTTTGTTGCAAATGACTGAACACTAAGAACAAAGATTGTAAGTTGATCTTGAACTTGAACAGGAGAAATACCCTGTCCACGAAGAGCCTCTTCCTTATTGACAACACAAACATTATTATTAAAGAGGCTATTCAATTTCCTTCTATACGGATGAAGTGGATTACTAAGATTCTCATAAGTCTGGGCCAAGATGGGATCAGACGGAATAAACCAAGCAACCACCTTAGGTTTTCCTTCCGGATATTTTGATAAGACTCTATCGAGAGCATTACATGCCAGAAAAGTTTTTCCGCCTGCCGTTGGCACTTTTACGGTTACTCTTGGAACTCCAGATACTGTATCTTTATATGGCCCAAGAAACTGATTATTTAACGCATTAATATTGACTTTCCGATCCTCCCAAAAAGAACGGAATGCCTCTTTTATATTTGCTGGATTCTGGTCGACCTTATCGATAAAATCGGCAACGTCTCGCAGGACATCCTGTTGGTAGTTCTTGAGTTCCATATTAAAATCTTGTTATATCGCGTGGGATTTTCTTAAAAATGACATGACGTTTTTCCAGATCAGCATCTGAAATAGTGCAGATATCTGCATATATGATATACTGCTCAGCTTTGTGGTCAACTATCTTTCGAAGGGTATCAAAAGACAAAGTGGTTGCAGCCTCTTTCTGATAATAAAAATAATAGCTGGTGTCATTCCAATCATCCATCAAATACACTCCTTCAGTTTTCGGTCTTGTAAGATGCTGCTTTGTCTCTGTGAAATAGATGTACTCACGGATTTGATCCTCTGAAACATGTTCATTTAAGTTTCCGTCATCATTAAACAAGCGCTCTCCAAGTTCATAATAATCAAATGAACCACCCAGACCAGCTTGATCTGAAAAACCAGACATAACTCTCCTAACTCGTTCTGCTGTGATAGTCTCAGCATAGTCACCAAGTTCAATCAAAATAAAAGATCTGCAGCCATTATCTTTTCGATTAAGGTTTAATACAGCATGTGCTGTTGTACCAGATCCCGCAAAAGAATCCAAAATAATGGAATCACTATCACAGATAAATGACAAGAGATATTCAATTAAACTGACATCCTTAGGATAATCAAATACTTTCTTCCCGAAAATTTTTTCAATCAGTTTACCCGCCTCTTCAGTTGTATTTACACCAACAGAGTCATCAATCAAATTAGGTGGGACTTCCGGATCGTAGTTTTGTTTCTTGTAGGATAATACAAGTTGTTTTGATAGATTGAAAACTGTATGGTTGTCTATTTGAGATTGAAGCGTATCTTGCACCCAAATAAACCTATTCTTAAAAGTAACCTCATTTTTGTTTTTTCCATCCTGAACAATAAGATCGTTCATTAGCTCGTTCGGAAACTTTTTTGTGCCGTATATACCAGCAGGGATGATACCATCTTTAAATTTGCAATTTATCGTTCCAGCCTTAAAAGTTAATTCCTTAAATGAATTCTGGGGCTTAGTCATCGGATCATCACTACCACTAACTTTCTGAATGCCACGATACTTAACACTCGTCTTATGTTTTTCATAACACAAAACATACTCCAAATTCTTTTTTATTTTATAGGAAAGGTTCGGTGGGGTTGCAGATTTATACCAATGCCACTGCCCAACGAAATTCTGTGGGCCGAACACTTCATCACATAAGAGCTTTAAATTCGCCAACTCATTATCATCTATCGAAATAAAAATAGCTCCGTCTTCTTTTAATAGCGATCTCAATAATTGAAGCCTCGGATACATCATGCACAACCATTTATCATGGCGACTGAGATCCTCTCCTTCTTTTCCAACCACCTCACCAAGCCACTTCTGTATCTTTGGATCATTAACATTGTCATTATAAACCCAATTCTCCTGTCCAGTATTATACGGAGGATCGATGTAAATGCAGTTTACACGACCTTCATATTCAGGGAGCAATGATTTCAACGCTTCAAGATTGTCTCCATGAATTATCTTATTCCCACTATGAGTTTCTGATCTGTCTTCAGGATTGGCAGAATCATAACCATATTGATGCGACAAAACGCGATACGGCACATCTTTGTGATGTGTCACCACTTTATCCTTTCCAATCCAAGTAAGTGTTGGCATATGTTCGTATTATTACTTGCTCTTAGTACGTTCTTCTACAATCCCGCAAAGATACCACGAGCCAGTGACAACTCTTGTCAATCAGCCAAAAATGTAAACAAATACTTGTCTTTTATAAGGGTAAACTTTGCTTCGTCTTACAAATGTAGCAAATTTCTAGACAAGCCCATACCAACCGATGAATAATATTCCTATATTTACACAAGTTAAACGCCAATCGTTTAACGATTTAGCCAAGGCAACTGAAAGGGGAAGACACAACGAGCGCCGCAGGATCTTCACCCGCAGGCTCAAAAAGGAGGCATAGAAGATTCCCTGCCGGCGCGGTTCATTCTCTGCGCATACAACAAAAATTCGGACGAATATTCAGTCAAAATCAACAAAAATTCGGACGATAATCCGCGGCAAGTATACATTTATTCCGACGAATAAAGAATAGTTTTCAACAGAATTTTGAATAAAAAGTGCAATTTTATGTCTAATCGCCAAGGTGACGTTTTACATCCATCCTTTCATGGAGAATACGGACGATAAGAATGTCTCCATCGGGGAGTGGGGTATAGAAAATGAGATGGTGACCGGCCCTGAATCCATACAGGTTCTCAGCGATGTCACCATATGACTTTGCGAGACGGAATGTGCTGGATATTATCTTCCTGCAGGAGGATACAAGCATATTGTAATACTCGTCCGCCTGTCTTTCAGACCAAGTCCGATATGTGTAGTTCCATATCGAGGTCAAGTCCTCGACCGCCTTGCTGCTGAAGCGAATCTTAGCCATTGTGTGCAGCGGTCTTGAGAGTTCTCAGATGCGCAGCCGGATCAAAATCCTCTGCTATACCGCTGTCAAGGCCTTCCTTAATGGCCTTCTTCAATGCCAAGACCTGACTCTCGTTATCTTCAAGAAGGCGTAATCCGGCACGAATTACCTCACTGGCATTGTTATAACGTCCCTGAGATATCTGAGACTTGATAAAATCATCAAAATATGAACCGAGTGCTACTGATGTATTCTTCATTATCTTCCCGTTTGTTTTCGCAAAGTTACCAAAATTTGGTAACTAAACAATAATTTCACAAAAAATTCCTCCATAACTATCCCGCTACGCAGGGATTGCCAGAACACACTGATTAAGAGTTATTCTTGGAGACAGCGGACTGAGAAGCCGCCCGCGCGATAGTTGGTGTCAGACGGATAGACGTAGCCACTGTAGCCGAAGTACAGGTAGTACGCGTAGTTGCTGTTAGGAGAGGCAGACCAATAGTAGCCGCTGCGACCGACATTGTAGAGACCGCCATCGGTAACGTAGCGACAACCCGAAGCAGGATACCAAGTTGTGACCTTCACTGATAGAGGTTGACACTCTTGGGTGACCTTTACATTGCAACGAAACGGACCAAGACTTTTCATCTTACGGTTGGAAATTAAACTATAATACGTATATTCGCCCCATAATAGTTTATTTTTAATCTATATGGAAGATATTTACATGTTATCTGATCTCCAGCTGGGGAAACGAATCGGAGGGAAACTTAAGGCAATCAGACTGAAAAGAAACATTACTCAGCAGAGTCTGGCGGAGGCTTCATCCATTTCTCTTTCATCACTCAAAAAGATAGAGCATGGAGAAATCGGTACTTTTGACTCATTGCTTCGGGTATTGAGGACTCTGGGAATTTTGGAAAGTATCTCAGCGCTATTTATGGAAGATCAGATGAGTCCAAGTGAATATTATGAGATGGTAAATAAAGCCAAGAAAAACACGCGCAAGCGCGCTGCAGGTAAGATACTGGCTGACAAAAAATACGAATCAGAATGGTAGATGTAGCAAAAGTCAGGATGTTCGGAGATTACATCGGAACATTCGTATGGGATGACTCATATAAAGTTGCGAGTTTCGTCATTATCTCAACATTTATTTAGATATAATGATGAATTTGTCTCATTAATTTCGTCATTATCTCAATATTTACCTATACATAATGATGCTCATCATACAAAAAAGGCCGTCAGGCATCCCTGACGGCAATATGATTTCTGATTGACTCTGTAGCTACGATATGTCTACTATCACCTTGTCCGGCGGCGTAGAAGGAACAAGGAACATAACAAAATAGATCGGGAGATAAGTGATCGCTCCTTCTTGAAGTATTTCCCTCTCATTGCACAAGGCATATCCCTTCTTGATATTATAATCTGGCGTTTCAACGAAATGGTCAAGCGAGGCATGCTGGTCGTAGTCTTTCCCGGATTTCACTTCTATCGGAACAACGGTCAGACTGTCATAGTCGTTGACCAGGAATTCGACTTCACCTTTCTTCTTGTTATCGTAGTAGAACAGGGGGAAACCGTGGGCTGAGAGCTCGCTGCAGACAGCCAACTCGTATACGGTGCCGAGATTGATTCCCTTCTGTTCGTCCATCACAGCTGCGATGTTGTACTGGTACAGAAGTCTGGTCAAGAGTCCCACGTCATTGAAATAGAGTTTCAGGAGGTTCTTGCTTTCGGATTCATCCAAGGGGAATCTGGGATTGGATATGGCTTTCACCTCGTTGCAGATTCCGCTGGCCACCAGATAATCGAATTCATCCTGATACTGGGAAGAGCGGGCTTGTTTCTTATCCTCAATCTGGTTAAATCTGACTCGTTTCTTCTTGTTCTCCAAATAGGACGGAACCAGCTCATATATCCGCTCGATCTTCAACTTATGTTCCTTGTCATATTGACTTGCATCTCCTTTGTATAGCTCGTACACTTCCTTCTGGGCATCCCTGACCTGAACGATATTTCTTGTCTCTATGAAGGTATTTACGGCATCTGGCAATCCTCCTACCAAAAGGTACAATTTGAAATAATCCATCATCTGCCGGTGAAGAGCCTCGTTCATCGGAATCTTCTTTTCAAAGCATTCCCGGGCGTGGCTGATGAACTCATCCCCGACATTGTTAGCCCAAAGGAATTCCTCGAAATCCAACTGATACATCTTAACGACCTCAATGGCCCCACCAGGCTTGGATAGTGTCTGGTTCAGCGCTATTCCCAGCTGGGAGCCGCTGACAATGTAGGTGAAACGGTCATCCTGCTTAAGGAATTTAAGAAGCGTGAGCATCTCGGGGTATGCCTGAATCTCATCCAAGAAAACAAGCGTATTCTCCTTGTCTTTCATCCGGTCGCCGGCAATGGTACTCAGGCGCAGATAGAAGTCGTCCTTCCCGCGCGTTCCTTCGAAAACACGGTCTCCCTTCTTGTCATCTATCAGGTCAATCTCAATATAGTTGGCGAAGCGTTTCTGGCCTTCATGACGGATAATATACGATTTCCCAATCTGGCGGGCTCCGTTCAAGACAAGAATCTTATTAGAGCCATTCTCCAGATAATCAGCGATTTTAGACTGGATTTTTCTTCGAAGCATACACTTTTCCGTTAAAATTCCTATCGCAAATATACACTTTTCTCTTAAAACGCACAGCCAAAATATACACTTTTCTCACGAACGTCACAAATCTTTGTACCAGACTATATCCGTCTTCTTCTATGATCTCGCTTTCGTGGTCTGTAATCAGTCGTTATTTGACTATGTGCAAATATAGCATGTTATTGGTATAATACGGATAAATGACGTATTATTTGTTCATCTAATACTGATAATATGCAAATATTATGACCATTTAGTGCGGATAATTGTCAATTAAACCAGACAATATCAGCAGCCTACCACCCACTTGCTTTTAGGGATGAGGGAAATGAGTTTGGTGGTGACGGCACAGCAGATATAGGTCAGGACGGCTATGCAAGGAATGGCAAGCCATACAGGGACCAGAGGTTCCGCCACACTGCCTCCGATGAAAAGACGTGCAATAGGAGAGAGGAAGAACATATGCATAAGATACATTCCGAAGGTCAGTTTCGAAAGACCGGAAATGAACTTCGGAGTGGTTTTTCTTTTGATGCAGGAGAAGAGCAGGAAGGCCCCAAATGAGGCAATCAGCACATTAGGCATACAGAATTCCCAAGCCCATTCCAAAGTCGGAGTGTCTATGGGACCTCCCGGGACACCCTTGTACCAGAAAGCCCAGCCGGTGAAAGCAGCCCCGATGAACCAGCAGATGCTGCCCACGATGAGCTTGCGGCGGCGGGACCAGTTCAGATGGTATCTTATGTAATGTGCCATAACCAGATAGCCAAGATAGCCGGAGCAATACCAGAGCATAGTGAAACCGTTCCAGAAACATTCTCCCCAGAGTTCCGGGGC
Organism: Rikenellaceae bacterium; assembly: GCA_022777205.1. Taxonomy (GTDB): domain Bacteria; phylum Bacteroidota; class Bacteroidia; order Bacteroidales; family UBA932; genus Cryptobacteroides. The sequence goes on along the minus strand of JALFGP010000021.1, from coordinate 13,960 downwards.
AATGAAACGGTGAATCCACGGGATGAAAGTGGAAACTCCGAAAAGTCCGAGGAATATGAGCTCATCCTTTGCCGATGCCCTCTCCAGCCACGGAGACACCACCGGGATGATGAGATAGAGACTGATCAGGGGATACATAAACCACAGGTGCCCAGCCATAGAAGGGAAATTGAACGGCAGCATTTTCAGGTCGGCCAAAGACTGCTCCCAGGTCATTCCTCCCCAGGCGAGAGGCAACAGGGAATAGAGCAGGAAGAAACAGACCATAGGAGGCAGAATCCGTATAAAACGCCTCTTGTAAAACTGGCTCATACTGACTCCCGGCCTCATAGGCACCAGCAGAAAAGCCGAGACAATCATAAACAGAGGTACCGAAATCCTGCCGCAGAAACCGTCATAGAATGCCACCCAAAAGCGGTTGCTTTCATTGACGAGCTGGGACATATTACTGGCAAGCCCCACAGCATTTTCAGTTCCATAGTAATTTTCGCTGGCGTGGACGAGCATCACCAGAAAGCAGGCAATCACCCTGATATAGTCCACAAATACCACATGTTCACGGGAAGTTTCAGTGCTCATATCAAAAAGTATCTTTTTACGCGGGCCAAATTTAGGACAAAATGTCGAAGAGCGCAAATTGGCAGATTATCTCCGTTTTTATTATTTTTGCAGGACTCACAATAATATCAGGCTATGATTGACGAAATTTGCAATCCGCCAAAAAACTGAAACTGATGAAAAAAGTCACAATTCTGGTACCCTGCTACAACGAGGAGGAATCCCTTCCCCTCTTCTACGAGAGCCTGCTGAAGATCATAGAGAGCATTCCGCAGAAATATGAATGGGAATTGCTGTTTGTCAATGACGGCAGCCGCGACCGCACACTTCAGGTAATGCGAAACCTGCGCGAGAGGGACAGCAGAGTTTCATATTTGGACCTGTCCAGGAATTTCGGCAAGGAAAGGGCTATGCTCGCAGGTTTTGACTATGTCACAGGTGACTGTATGATAATAATGGATGCAGACCTTCAGGACCCTCCGGAGCTTATTCCCCAAATGCTGCAATACTGGGAGGAAGGCTATGAAGATGTCTATGCCAAACGCAAGACAAGAGGCAAGGAGAGTATCCTGAGAAAGGCCTTTTCCCTTGCATACTACCGCATATTGCAGAAAACCACAAAGATAGAGGTCCTGCAGAATGTGGGCGATTTCCGCCTTCTGGACCGCTGCTGTATCAATGCTCTCACAAAAATGAGGGAGTCCGAGCGTTACACCAAAGGAATGTTCTGCTGGATAGGGTTCCGGAAAAAGGAAATACTCTTTGACAGGGGCGACCGGGTGGCAGGCAAGTCATCCTGGAACTTTTTCTCCCTGTTCTCGCTGGCCATTGAGGGCATCACTTCATTCTCGATCGCCCCATTGAGATTTGCAACTGTGCTTGGGGTTATCGTATCCCTTGCCGCATTCATATATATGATTTTCATATTCATCAAAACCCTGATGTACGGCGACCCAGTGCAAGGATTTCCGACTATCATGGTGGTGATGCTGTTCTTGGGAGGAGTTCAACTGCTTTGTCTGGGAGTGATGGGAGAATACATAGGCCGCATATTCAACGAGAGCAAACACAGACCAGCCTATCTTGCAAGAGAATACAATGGGACACATATCAGCGCAAACTGCCCGAGAAGTTTGATGACAAGTGAACCGGACTCAAAATCTGACTTATGAACGCATTTGACAAAAAAATTATTTTGTGGTGCTTTCCGGCACTGGCCTTTGCTCTGCTGCTGTGTTTTTCGTACTCAACTTCCCCACTATACCAATATATGGGATTTGACAGCGCAATATTCAAAACCATAGGTCTGGGAATCCTTCAGGGGAAGTTGCCCTATACGGATCTGTTTGACCACAAGGGGCCTGTCATATTCTACATCGATGCCTTGGGGCAATGGCTCATTCCCGGCAAGGCAGGGATTTTCCTGCTGCAGATTCTGTCGCTTTCCCTAGCCTTGTATTTCATTTTCAGGACTGTAAGTTTATTCGTATCTTCAAAAACAGCTTTCATATCTGTGCTGATGACCTGCTTTCCGCTTGTAGATTTCATCGAAGACGGAAACCACTGTGAAGAATGGACTCTTCCTTTCATCTGTGCGTCCCTGTACCTGGCAATAAGCTGGATTCTGAACTCCGGGAAAAAGAAACACAGCCTGTGGAAAAGCCTGTTTTACGGGTGCTCTTTTGCCTTCATTTTTTTCATCAGACCGAATGACGCTGTGGCCAGCATAGGATCGGTAATGTTTGCAGTATTTATGATTCTGATTACCAGAAGACATTATGCAGAAGCATTTGCCAATGCAGGAGTGTTCCTATTGGGATGTGGCCTGGCTGCACTGCCGGTTTTCGCATATTTCGCATCAAAAGGGATAGTGGAAGAAATGCTTTTCGGAACCATTTTCTACAATATTGCCTATGCCACAAACTTGAGTATCAAGAATATAGGCATAGGAATACTGTTAATCCCGACTTTAGTCCTGGTGCTTTCTGCATTTTTATGCCGCAGAGAAGAGAAACTGAAGGAGCTGAACTGGTTGTTGATTCCATATCTGTTTCTGACCTTGGCTTTGATTGGCAAAAGGGACTATTACCACTATCTGATACCGATGATTCCATATATTACCATTCTTTTCTCCCTGTGTTTCAGACAGAAAATCAAAGCCATCGCAGTGGTAATCTGCTGCCTGTTTGCTTTTGGTGGATTCTACCAGTACAAGTGCCTGTGGAGAATATGTTCGGAATCCGGAAATCTTGAACAGATGTATTCACAGACAGACCGCCTTTTCGCAAATGTACCGGAAGAACAGAGAAACGGGATATGGAACTATAATATGTTCACGGTCAATGAGAAACGACCGATTGTATATTCTATGCTGGGAGTATGGCTGCACGCCGGATACACCCCGGGCAACAGAATCTTCGTCCCTTACCATCTTCCCAATTTCGACCAGACTGAAACTCTGGAACACAACAGACCGGAATGGGTTATGGCTTATGTAGCTGAAGAGGATGCTGAAGGCTTTCTCGGTAAGGACTACAGACCTTTCGACTGGACTGAAGGAAAAATCAAAGTGGTATTGTACAGACGCAATGATGAAAACAATGCTGAAGAGGCTTCTTAAGTCCGAGTTCATAAGATTTGCCGTAGTGGGTGCCATTGCGACCGGAATCCACTACGGTCTTTATCTGCTCCTGAAACTTGTAATCAATGTTAATCTTGCCTATACATTAGGTTATCTGACAAGCCTTGCCTGCAACTTCTGGCTGACAGCCCGTTTCACTTTCAAGTCTGGAGTTTCCGCCCTGAAAGGAGTGGGTTTCGTTTTGAGCCACGCAGTCAATTACCTCCTGCACATAGGCCTGCTCAATCTTTTCCTCAAAATGGGAATCCCGTCTTCGCTTGCTCCCATACCGGTTTACTGCATAGCGATTCCCGTCAATTTCCTCCTTGTCCGCACCGTATTCCGGAAATTTTGAATGTAGTCATCTGGTACGGAACCGATATGGCTTTGGGGAGAAGAGGTCCGAAGTGGAGTTAGATAATATGGAAAAGCTGGCGGACCTGGTGGATGGTGAGGGCATCGGTGAGGCTGTGGTCGCCGCTTCGGGTGCGGATGAGATAGCTCAGGAAGGCTCCGGAGTCGAGGGCTTCTCCCAAGTCACGGGCAAAGGCTCTTATGTAGGTACCCTTTGTGCAGTTTATGCGTATCTCAGCTATGGGGAGACCTAAGCTTCTCGCGTCCACCACGTTGATACGGCTGTTCTTCTCCTTTGCCCTGAGGATTTCGTCTTCTGTCATTCCGCTGTAGTCGGGGTCAAAGGCAGGAGCGTGAAGCATATTGCCGGACTCACTGAAGGAGAGCAGTTCCAGATTGTCTATGCGTATTCTTGCAGGGCGTATGAGTTCACTCTGGTCTTGAGTCAAGGCCTGACGCTTATAGAGTTTGCGGGCGAGTTCGTAGGCGCGGACTCCGTCAATGGACTTGGCACTGAACAGCGGGGCTATCTGCTCCTGCTCGCCGAGGAAAGACTTGAGGGCCTTGCGGAGAGATGCCTCATTTACAGAATCGGTGCTGAAACGGCAGTCCGGGGCCTTTTCCAGGTCGTAAGAGGGAGTGGTTGCTCCAAAGGAAATGCCGGCAATATATTCCTTGTCCCTTGCCTGCAGAGCTTCCGCCCTCTTGGTGGCATTGCCTATGCAGACCATAAGCACCCCTGTTGCCAGAGGGTCGAGTGTACCCGCGTGCCCCACCTTAAGATTCTTCTTGCCGAAATGCCTGCAGGCGAGCCATTTGACTTTGCGGACCACATCGGCGGAAGTCCACCTGTAGGGCTTATCAACAACAAGGACTATCCCATCCGGATAGTCCTCGATGTTGTGTGTGAAAGGTTTCAGTTCTGTCATGAGGAGCTATTGGCAAACTGGAATTTTGTCGATTCTTCTCTGGTGGCGGCCTCCGAGGAAGTTGTCCGCCATAAAGGCATCCACAATTTCGAGAGCAGTTTCAAGCGGGATGAAACGGGCAGGGAGCACGAGCACATTGGCATTGTTGTGTTCCTTGACCAGTTTGCCCACTTCCACGCTCCAGGCGAGTCCAGCCCTTATGCCCTGATGTTTGTTCAAGGTGATGGCCATACCGTTTCCTGTGCCGCAAAGGGCGATTCCCAGCTCGACTTCAGCATTCTCCACGGCGCGTGCCAGAGGATGTGCCACGTCCGGATAGTCCATACTGTCGGTGCTGTCCGTACCGAAATTCACCATAGAATATCCCTTTGCCTGGAGATGGGCGATAATCGCCGCCTTGTATTCCACTCCTGCGTGGTCGCTGCAAATACCGATTTTCATAACTATTTTCCTAAATTTGCTACGGCTGCATCAATCCTTGACGCAAATTCGTCGCGTCCCAGGAGTGTCACGATGTCGGCAATTCCCAGGCCGCTGGATGCACCCACAAGAGCAAGCCTGAGGCAGTTCATCACCTTGCCCATAGGCCATTCATTGCCGCGGATGTACTCTTCGAGTGGTCCTTCGAGAGTTTCCTTCGTGAAACCATCCTTGCCGCACTTGTCTGCGAAATCCTTTATGAATTCTGCAACCTGGAGCGCAAGTTCCACATTTTCGCTCTTCCAGAACTTCGCCACGTCCTTCTCGACATACTCCTTCGGAGCCACAAAGAGATAGGAAGCGATGTCCCAGAAATCAGCCACGAAAGTAGCCCTTTCCTTAATCAGACTCACGACTTTCTGCACGTAGGCCTTAGGGAAGTATCCAGTCGCGAAATCCGGCTCCGGACGATACTCCACGCCACATTTCTCTGCACACTTCGGACAGTGGACAGTGAGACCGTGCTGCTTGAGCACAGGCTTGAAAAGCTTGGTGAGCTCGTGGTCGCTCTTTTTGCGCAGATACTCCTTGTTGTACCACTTCGCCTTCTCGGGGTTGAACTTGGCACCGTGCATCACCACCCTTTCGAGTGAGAACGCCTGGATGAGTTCGTCCATTGTGAAGAGTTCGCGGTCGTCGCCCGGGTTCCAGCCCAGCATTGCGAGCATATTCACGAAAGCCTCAGGGAAATAGCCGTCCTCACGATAGCCCCTTGATACCTCGCCCTCAGCGTTCACCCATTTGAGCGGGAACACAGGGAAACCGAGCCTGTCTCCGTCCCTCTTGCTGAGTTTGCCCTTGCCGTCTGGTTTGAGCAGCAGGGAAAGATGAGCAAAGCGCGGCATTGTGTCCTGCCATCCGAAAGCCTCGTAAAGCAGGTAGTGCAGAGGCAGAGACGGAAGCCATTCCTCACCGCGGATCACCTCGGTGATTTCCATCAGGTGGTCATCCACGATGTTTGCAAGATGGTAGGTAGGGAGTTCGTCTGCCCTCTTCCAAAGCACCTTGTCATCCAGGGTGGAAGTATTGACCTCCACGTGGCCGCGGATGAGGTCGTCCATCTTGACTGTTCTGTCCTCGGGCATCTTGAAACGTATGGTCCAGTCGCTGCGCTCCTCAAGCAGTCTTGCCACTTCCTCCGCAGGAAGGCTCAGGGAGTTGCGCAGGGAGCCCCGGGTGCTGTAGTTGTAGATGAAGGTCTGTTTGTTGGCCTCCATCTCAGCCCTGATTTTGCCAAGTTCCTCTGCCGTATCGAAAGCATAATAGGCATAACCCTTCTGCACAAGTTCCTCCGCATATTTACGGTAAATCGGCTTGCGCTGGCTCTGCCTGTATGGCGCGTGGGGATGCTTGTCGGAAGCCACCTCCACCACTTTTCCGTTCTCGTCCACTCCCTCGTCCGGAATGATGCCGCACCAGTTCAGAGCCTCGATGATATAGGCCTCTGCTCCGGGAACAAACCTCTGGGAATCAGTGTCCTCGATACGGATTATGAAATCTCCGCCCTTCTGTTTGGCATAGAGATAATTGTAAAGCGCCGTCCTCACACCGCCCATATGGAGAGGACCGGTTGGGGATGGCGCAAATCTTACTCTTGTACGTCTTTCCATTGTTTAAATTTCCAATGTGACAAGACTAAAACATCTCTGACTCGGTGTTTGGAGTCTCATCTTCAGCCTTAGGTGCATCCTGACGGAACTCGCGGCGAGGTCCTTTGCTGTCACGACGGTCGCCTCTGCGGTCATCACGGCGAGGTGCCTTGTTGTCGCGGCGGTCAGAGTCACGACGAGGCTTGTCGGATGAAGACCTCGGCTTGCGCTCTGGCTCCACGTATCCTTCAGGTTTCTCGAGAAGTGCACGGCGGGAAAGTCTCATCTTGCCTGTCTTTGCATCGATTTCGAGAAGTTTCACATCCACTTCGTCGCCAACTGAAAGCACGTCTTCAACCTTGTCGGTCTTCTTCCAGTCGAGCTCGGAGATGTGAAGCAGGCCTTCCTTGCCCGGAAGAATCTCAACGAATGCTCCGAACTCAAGTATTGAAACGACTTTGCCGTGATATGTTGCACCGACCTCAGGCACAGCGCAGATGCCGTTGATCCAGGCCAGAGCCTTGTCCATAGCCTCTTTGTTGTCTCCGAAGATATCCACAACACCCTCGCTCACGCCGTTGTTCTGCTCCTCTGTGATTGTAACCACAGTGCCGGTCTCGCGCTGAATCTTCTGGATAACCTCTCCGCCCTTGCCGATGATGGCTCCGATGAACTCTCCCGGAACACGGATCTGGATGATGCGCGGAACAAATGGCTTGTAGTCCGCACGCGGCTCGCTGATGGTCTTGAGCATTTCGCCCATAATGTGCATACGGCCCTGTCTTGCCTGCTCAAGAGCCTTGGCAAGAACTTCATAGGACAGACCGTCCACCTTGATGTCCATCTGTGTTGCAGTTATACCGTCCTTGGTACCTGTCACCTTGAAGTCCATATCCCCGAGATGGTCCTCGTCTCCGAGAATGTCGGTGAGGATTGCATAGCGGTCGTTAGGTTTCTCTGCATCGGTGATGAGTCCCATAGCCACACCTGCCACCGGCTTGCTTATCTTCACTCCGGCATCCATAAGTGCGAGGCAGCCGCCGCAAACACTCGCCATTGAAGACGAACCGTTGGACTCGAGTATGTCTGAAACCACGCGGATTGCGTAAGGATTTTCAGGAGCCATAGGAACTACCGGCTTGAGAGCCCTCCAGGCGAGGTTGCCGTGACCGATTTCACGACGACCCACACCCCTCTGAGCCTTTGCCTCTCCAGTTGCGAAAGGAGGGAAGTTGTAGTGGAGAACGAACTGGGAAGTGCCCTGTACGAGAACTTCGTCAAGTTCCTTCATATCCATCTTGGTGCCGAGAGTTACTGTTGCAAGGGACTGGGTCTCGCCACGGGTGAAGATTGCACTTCCGTGTGCGCAAGGCAGGTAACCCACCTCGCACCATATCGGGCGCACTTCATTTGTCTTGCGGCCGTCCAGACGCTGTCCTTCGTCAAGGATGAGGTTGCGCATTGCAGCCTTCTCCACAGCGTGGTAGTAACGGTCCACCATCATCTGCTTGTCTTCGCGCTCCTCCTCAGGAATGGTCTGCATAAACTCTTCCTTGATTGCATCGAAGGCATCGCTGCGGGCGTGCTTGTCCTGGCCGGACTTTGCCACAGCGTAGCACTTGTCGTAGCAGAAAGCCTCCACAGCCTTCTTGAGTTCCTCATCATTGACCTCGTGGCAGTAAGTCCTCTTCACGGTCTTGCCACATTCCTCAGTCAATTCCATCTGCACCTTGCAGTGCTTCTTGATTTCTTCGTGTGCGAATTTGATGGCCTCGAGCATATCAGTCTCGCTGACTTCCTTCATCTCGCCCTCAACCATCATGATGTTGTCGTATGTCGCTGCAACCATAAGGTCCATATCGGCATTCTCCATCTCGCTGAAATTAGGGTTGATCTTGAACTGTCCGTCAATACGCACAACCCTCACCTCAGAAATAGGGCCTCCGAAAGGAATGTCACTTACAGCAAGTGCGGCTGAAGCAGCGAGTCCTGCGAGTGCATCCGGCTGGATGTCCTTTTCTGCGGAGATAAGATTCACCTGAACATAGACCTCAGCGTGAAAATCTTCCGGGAACAAAGGCCTGAGAGCCCTGTCCACAAGGCGCGCAGTGAGAATCTCGGCGTCTGTAGCCTTGCCTTCCCTCTTCATGAAACCGCCCGGAAAACGTCCTGCAGCATAGAATTTTTCTTTGTAATCCACCTGGAGCGGCATAAAATCCACGTCGTCTTTAGCATCCTTGGCAGCCGTAACTGTTGCAAGGAGCATTGTACCGCCCATTTTTACCACAACGGCACCGTCAGCCTGCTTTGCCAACTTGCCGGTCTCAATCTCGATTATCCTTCCGTCTGATAATTCGATTTTTTTGTTGATGATATTCATTAATGCTCTTCTCGACCTGCCTCCCCCATTGGGAGCCGATTAGTAATACTGTTCCGTAATATTCGTGTGTATATGTTGTTTTCCGGACGACGCCGCGGGTCGAAATTTTTGTGAACGCCGCCTGGATATGCTGCTTGGTTGAAGGGAAAACAGATGCAAGACAATTTTCCCAAAAAGCGAAAAAAGGCAGCTCCGATTTTCGGAGCAGCCTCATTTCTGTGCAGGAAACTATCGGCGCAGACCGAGTTCCTTGACGATAGCCCTGTATCTCTCGATGTCAACTTCCTTGAGGTAGTCAAGAACGCGACGTCTTTTACCTACGAGCTTGAGAAGTGCACGGCGTGTGCCGAAGTCCTTCTTGTTGGATTTAAGATGCTCGGTGAGGTGAGCGATACGGTAGGAGAACAAAGCTACCTGGCTCTCTGGAGAACCTGTGTCAGTGTTGGACTTTCCGTATTTCGCGAAAATCTCCTGTTTTTTCTCTGGTGAAAGGTATTCAGCCATTTTTGAAAAAATTTAAGATTAAACATTACTAAAACTTTCGGGCCACTGTCGGTAAGCCCAAAGCGGGCGCAAAGTTAAGACTTAAATTTCATTTAACCAAAGGTTTGTCGCGCAAAAAATTCGGAAAACTATTCCACGGTAACGGATTTGGCCAGATTGCGAGGCTGGTCCACATCAAGCCCCTTGGCATCTGCAATGTAATATGCGAAGAGCTGCAGAGGTATGGACACCAGCACCGGCATCAGACAAGGATCGGTCACAGGCACACGAATGGCATAGTCAGACATTTTGGACACCACGTCGTCGTCATTGGACACCACCGAAATGACCACTCCCCCACGGGCCTTGACTTCCTGCACATTGCTTGCCGTCTTCTCGTAAAGAGCATCGGGAATGGCTATTGCAAGCACGGGCATAGTCTTGTCTATCAGAGCAATAGGTCCGTGTTTCATCTCCGCTGCAGGATATCCGTCTGCGTGTATATAGGAAACCTCCTTGAGCTTCAACGCCCCTTCCAGAGCCACAGGGAATTCATAGCCCCTACCTATATATATAAAGTCTCTGGAATCCTTGAATTTTTCCGCAAGTTCCTTGATTGGGGCATCCAATGTGTCGAGTTCTGCCCGAACGAGAGCAGGCAGGTCCAGCAGGGCCTTGGAAAGTTGCTCGAAACGGTCACGGGATATGCGGGTGAGGGTATTGGCAAGGGTGAGGGCTATCATAGCGAAGACCGTGACCTGACCAGTAAAGGCTTTGGTGGAAGCCACACTTATCTCTGGACCGACGTGAATGTAGCACCCGGCATCACTTGCCCTGGCAACCGACGAGCCTATGACATTGCATATTCCGAAAACGAAACATCCCGCCGCCTTTGCCAGGCTCATTGCTGCGAGAGTGTCGGCTGTCTCTCCTGACTGGGAAACGGCAATCACCACATCTTCAGGGCTCAAAACCGGATTCCTGTAGCGGAACTCGGATGCATATTCCACTTCCACAGGTATGCGGCAAAGATCCTCGATAAGATGCTCGCCTATCAGAGATGCGTGCCAGGATGTTCCGCAAGCGACGATTATGATCCTGCGTGCGGAAAGGAAACGGTAGGCATTGTCCCTCACACCGCTGAGAATCACATCATAAGAGTCCGGACTCAATCGTCCGCGCAGACAGTCCATAATGGTCTTAGGCTGCTCGTGTATCTCCTTGAGCATAAAATGTTTATATCCTCCCTTCTCAAGTTCGGATATGTTCATTTCGAGCTTCTTGACATCAATCGGGCACTCCGCATTGTCGAAATTCACGACCCGCAGTGGCTTATTCTTCGTCAGGACTGCAATTTCCCCGTCCTGCAGATAGACCACCTTGTCGGTATATTCCACAATCGGCGTGGCATCGGATGCAAGGAAATATTCCCCTTCACCTATGCCCACAACCAAGGGTGAGGACTGGCGTGCAACTATGATTTCATCTTCCCTGCCCTTTTCAACGACGGCTATGGCATAGGCTCCGATAACCTGTTTGAGAGCCCCGCGCACGGCATCCAGAAGTGAACATTTATTTGTATTGCGCACATACTCAATCAGATTCACAAGCACCTCCGTGTCTGTTTCACTTTTGAACTCATAGCCTTCCTTGATGAGCGCCTTCTTGAGCAGAGCCCAGTTTTCAATGATACCGTTGTGGATGAGGGCGATATTCTCAGTGCAGGAATAATGGGGATGCGCATTCACGGAATTAGGTTCGCCGTGGGTGGCCCATCTGGTATGTGCAATGCCGCAACTTCCTTCGACATCCTTACCTTCTACAAAATTCTCAAGAGCCGAGACCTTCCCCTTGCATTTATAAACATTCAGCTCTCCGTTTTTGCCGACCAAGGCGAAGCCTGCGCTGTCATAGCCCCTGTATTCGAGTCTGTGCAAGCCCTTAATAAGAATAGGATAGGCATTTCTGTCTCCTACATAACCAACGATTCCACACATGGTTTTTTCAATTTATAAAACAAAAGCGACACGAACCCGACGTTGTTGTACGGATTCGAGCCGCAAAATTAGCTATTTTCTGAAAACTCGCAATATGCTGAGTGCTAAAGAGTAGCAAGAAGTTCACGATACTTCGGAAGAGGCCACAATTCGTCGTCGATAATCATCTCCAGAGCATCGATATGTTCACGCATTTCAGACATCTTTGCCCTCACATCCTTTTCGTAGCCCTTCGCCCGTTCAGGGATGTCCGGGTTGCGGTTGAGCTTGTGTCTGGTTTCCACCATCACGGCTGATGCTGAACGGATTGCATTGACGTGGCTGATGATTTCCTTGAGGGTTTCGATTTCATCTTTGGCCAGGGCCTCCAGTTGAGAAGGGAAGACCTCATTGATGCCCTTGATGTTCTCGATTAGGACATTCTGGTAGCGTATGGCTGTCGGAATGATGTGGTTGGCTGCCATATCCGCTGCAATTCTGGACTCAATCTGGACTTTCTTCAGGAAGGTCTCGTTCTTGATTTCGTAGCGGGCGTTGAGCTCCACTTCATTCAGAACCTTGAATTTCTTGAACAGGGCCACGCTCTCCGGACGGAGATACTCCTTGAATGCCTCTGTGACATTGTTGGCGCTGCGCAATCCTCTCTTGGAAGCCTCTGCAATCCACTCCTCGCTGTAACCGTTGCCTTCGAAACGGATATTCTTGGACGCGATGATGAACTGTCTGATGACCTGGAGAATGGCCTCGTCTTTCTTCACTCCCTTCTCCACAAGTTCCGCAACGCTTTCGTTGAACTGGGTAAGTTCCTCAGCCACAGCTGTATTGAGTACTATCATAGGCATTGAGCAGTTGCAGGACGAACCGGTTGCACGGAACTCGAACCTGTTTCCGGTGAATGCGAACGGAGATGTGCGGTTACGGTCTGTATTGTCCAGCAGAATCTCAGGAATCTTGCCTATGTCGAGCTTGATTTCGGTTTTCTCGTCCGGAGTGAGCTTCTTGTCGTTGATTCTGGCCTCAATGGAGTCGAGCATACGGTTGAGTGTGGCTCCGGTGAAGACTGACATAATTGCAGGAGGTGCCTCATTTCCGCCCAGACGGTGTGAGTTGGTCTCGGATGCTATGGATGCCATAATCAGGGAACCGTAATCGGATGCTGCCTTGAGCGTGCAGACGAAAAACGCGAGGAATTGGATATTGCTCTTCGGGGTGCGTCCAGGTGCAAGGAGGTTCTGCCCGTTGTCGGTGGCCATTGACCAGTTGCAGTGCTTTCCGCTGCCGTTGATGCCGGCAAAAGGTTTCTCGTGGAAGAGGACCTTGAGGTGATGTTTGGTAGCGATATTCCTCATCACGGACATCAGAAGCAGGTTATGGTCCACTGCGATATTGACTTCCTCAAACTGCGGAGCACATTCGAACTGGTTCGGAGCCACCTCATTATGCCTGGTCTTGACAGGAATACCCAATCTGTAAGCCGCATCTTCAAAGTCCTTCATAAAGGCCTCCACCCTCTGAGGAATTGCTCCCCAATAGTGGTCTTCGAGCTGCTGATCCTTGGCTGCCGTGTGGCCCATAAGAGTACGTCCGGTCTGGATGAGGTCCGGGCGGGCGTTGTAGAGTGCCTCGTCCACAAGGAAATATTCCTGCTCCCAACCGAGGGTAGGGAAAACTTTAGTGACATCCTTGTCGAAAAGCTGGCAAACATCCACAGCGGCCTTGTCAAGTGCAGCCATTGATTTGAGAAGCGGGGTCTTGAAGTCGAGAGCTTCACCCGTATAAGAGACGAAAATACTTGGTATACAAAGAGTTCCGTCTATAATGAAGGCAGGAGATGAAGGGTCCCAGGCACTGTATCCGCGGGCTTCAAAGGTGTTGCGCAAACCGCCGCTCGGGAAGGATGATGCATCAGGCTCCTGCTGGGAGAGAAGATTTCCGCTGAAATACTCGAAACTTTCCCCATCAAGGTCAGGATTGAGGAAGGCATCGTGTTTTTCTGCCGTCGAGTCGTTGAGGGGCTGGAACCAGTGGGTGTAGTGGGTGGCTCCCCTTTCCATAGCCCAGACTTTCATTCCTTCTGCCACCTGGTCTGCAATGCTGCGGTCTATTCTGCGACCGTGCTCTATTGCCTCCACCACGCTTTCATACACAGATTTTGAGAGATACCTTTTCATCTGTGCGAGCGTAAACACGTCTTTGCCGAAGATTTCGGACTTCTTTGATGCCACTTCTGACACTGCCACCGGTTTGCGGGAGTGCATAATGTTGAGTGCATCGAACCTCTGATTTTTCATAAGTATTATTTTTACACTACTGATTTTCCGAAGGTCATACCCTTACCTGTTCTGCTGACCGGGATACGGGTATGACACACTAATAAGTAATCCTCAAAAAATAACCTGCATCATCTTTGAAAATCTTTTCGGTCCATATTTCCTCCCTCATCAGTCACATAGCTACGGCTATGCTCCTTCTTCGGGTGAAAATCTGTCCTCGAAAATCTAATTCAAATCTGACGCAACTTAATTTTTTCATATTACTAAAAACACTACTACTAACGGTTCCGGAATCCT